>JAQGHT010001134.1 GCA_028291565.1 Planctomycetaceae bacterium
AGATGCCGCGACAAAGCAAGCTGATTCTGGGTGGGCCGATTGGACGTGATCCAAAGTCGCCGGAATTCCGTTCTCAGTATTAAATCGAAAACCTGACATCCTCAAAAGGAAAATACTGCTTTATGCCCAGTTCCGTGAATCGTCGCCTGCTGGACCCCGAGCGGATTATCGAAACATCGGCTCAATTACAACGACGGATTGCCGAACGATTTCCCGCTTCGGGCCTCAGTCGTCTGGCGGCCGAACTGAATCAGGTCGCACGCGAGAGTGCGTTGCGGGCAGAGGAATTCAATCGACCGAATATTCCGTTACGCATCGGAATTGGTGTTCTGGTGTGTGCGATTATCGCGTTCCTGATTACAAGCATCTTCAGCGCCGGTCATACCGAGAATCTGTATTCCGATCTGATCAATTTTGTTCAATTCCTGGAAGCGGCAATCAGTGGTTCGGTTTTCATTGGCGCGGCGATTCTGTTTCTAGTCACACTCGAAATGCGAATGAAACGTGCCCGTGCGTTGCGTGACATCCGCGAATTTCGAGCTATTGCGCATATCGTCGACATGCATCAGTTGACCAAAGACCCCGAGCTGCTCTTTCGAGGCCCCTCAACACCGTCTTCGCCCGTTCGCGCCATGAGCCCGTTCCAGCTCAGCCGCTACCTCGATTATTGTATTGAACTGTTGGCAGTCACTGGAAAAGTGGGCGCCTTGTATGTTCAGAATTTCCCCGATTCGGAAGCCTTGGCCGCTGTTGAACAGGTGGAAACACTGACGACTGGCTTGAGTCGTAGCATCTGGCAAAAAATGATGATTCTGGACCAGCTTCCGCCTTCCGCAGACGCCCAGCAGTCGCGATATGCTCCCGAGCCGTTTATCACCGGCACGCCATCCCCTGACCCCAAGCCCCAATCGTGATTGAGATTATCACATGTCGCCCGCGTCCAGAAGCGGTTCTCCAACATCTGCTGAGGCTTCTGCTGCAGCGATGAGACTCATTTTCTCCGCCGAGGTGGGCGCTTGATCCATCACACGGATCCGGCCAGCGAGCCAAAGGCTCACTAGAGTCGCGGTTGCCGCAATCCAACCCACCGTACCGAAATGTTCCATTTTACCGTCAGCCGATTCCGTAATCAGGAATCCGCCGAGAGAAGCCCCCAGACCGCTTGCAATGTGCTGCACTGACGAGTTTACACTGATCATCCTGTCAGTCGGTCGAATAACGATAATAGACTTCCAGTGTGAGTACCGCCCACGCCGTGTCGAGAGATCTATTGTATTTGTGATTCCAACTTCCGCGTGCACATCCAGCCGTCTCTTGACGTTTGATAACCGCATCGCGGACTTCGCGATTCCAGTCATTCCAATCATCGCCACCCGCCAGAAACATCGCCAGTGTGCCGTTGTAGAGTGTGTAGAAATCGCCGCTCTGACCGATGCCCTGATCCGCGCGGCGCCTCAAGTATTTGACCGCATTGAGAGCCAGCGGTGATTTCGGTTTCTTCAACACAAACTCTTGAACAACCAACCCGACCGCCGTAGTCAGATCAGTGCCCGCACCACGACGAACGTATCCGGTCTGGCCCGTCTTCGGGTCGCCTAACGCTGTGAAGAATTGATTGACTTGCAGCATTGTCTTGGGAGAGATCGAGATCTTTGCTTCCTGGGCGGATTTCAGCGCCAGTACCTGCCATCCGGATACGGAAGCATCACCCTGGCCGGTTTCCGGCCAATATTGCCACCCACCTTTCCGATATTGATGAGTCTCGATGAACTTGATTGCGTTTTGTGCGGCTTTCAGGATGCGCGGATCGGGTTTTTGATCGTTGGCAATCGCCAACGCACACGCTTCCGCCAGCGCAAATGTCGCGATACCGTGTTCGTACCAGCCGTAATACTCCTGGCCGCCAAATATCCGGCCATCCGGTTGTTGCCGCTCAATTAACCACTTCAGGCCGCGGTCCACGCGCGACGAGTATTTCTGCTTGTTAAAAGAGTAGTGCCCACCGGCCTGAAACGCCAAAATCGCGAGACCTGTTTCGGCGATCGGTGCTCCAAAATCGCCACTGCCACCCAGAATCGCCTTTCCGGCTTCTGCGATAGCACCTGGATCGACATCAATTCCCAAAGCCGCTCCGACTTCAGCAGTGGGCAGGCCAAACTTCAAGCTTTTGCAGGGCTGATCGCGTTCGCATTTCCTTTCATCCGACCAATGACCATCATCCGCCTGATGCCTGGCGAGCCAATTCAGTCCGGCTTGGACGGCGCGTTCGGATTGCTGCGTTCCACCTAACTGAGTGATTCTTTCCTGGCGATTGGGCGCGGTCCGCGCGGTATAGATTCCGTTACCATTCACAGACTGCAATTCAGGAGATTGTTCAGGAGCAGGTACGGGAGGCTTCGGCAAGCTGGGAGCCAGCTCCGGTTTATTGGCGGCCGCTACTGGAATGCTGGCCAGTGCTTTCGGTTCGCGATCCAGGGCAATCGCAGGCAATGGACTTTCCGGCCGCGCCGTCGCCGCCACAGACTCTGGTTTCGGACCGCCACTCTGTTTGACGCCCGGCGCGAGATGAGGCGTTTCGAGTGAGGCGACAGAGGAGACTTGCTTTTCGTCATGCCGTTTGCCTGGCAGGCTTTGCGGTGTGGCCAACTCAGCGGGCACAGGCAATTCTGAAACAGGATTCGCGAAATCGCCTTGAGCGTGAGTCACCGAGTGGTTTTGCTCGACGGCCTGCACGCACAATATTGCGAGCAACAGGCTAAAACCTAGTCCAGCATCGCAAAACCAGTCGAGTCTCGTTCGTGTACGGCCTGCATGACCGAAAGCGTTCATGTCTGACCTCACTCCCACGCGCATTCTCATTCAATCCAATTTCAGTCTAGCCCCCTTGCCGGTGAAAGTAAATACAGACCACGACGTTCGACTTTCCACGGTCTGGCGAAAATTACTGCCACAATCAGCCGGCACGTACTAGTGTCCGGTTCCGGATTCCTTGGACGAACAGACGGTGAGCGGCACGGCGCTAGCCGCCGGTTTTCCAGAAGAGTTCGACCGGTAGGAATCTGTGGCTAGAGCGGTATCCGGAATTCCCACACTCGCAATTCGCGGTTGGAATCTGTAATTCAGGCATTGTATACTCTTGCTTCGAGAGTCGGTTTGAATTGAATTTTTGAGGAGGGTGTTTGTGCCGGTTTCAGTGGATCAGTTCGCGCAGCAGTTGATCGCGTCCAGCCTGATGTCGGCAGCCGATCTGAACGCATTGCTCGTCCTTTTGCCCGCCGCGCAGCAACCCAAAGACGGCGAACAGCTGGCTCGGTTTCTTGTCAGCCAGCGGAAAATCACGGCATTTCAAGCCCAGTATTTGTACAAGGGAAAAGGCAAATCCCTCGTCCTGGGCAACTACATCGTCCTGGACAAGCTCGGTCAGGGTGGGATGGGGGTCGTCTTCAAGGCCGAACATCGCCGAATGAAACGGGTAGTTGCCTTGAAGGTGCTGTCTCCGACACTGATGAAAACTCCGGAAGCCGTACGCCGGTTTCAACGTGAGGTCGAAGCGACAGCGAAACTCGAGCATCCCAATATTGTTACTGCGTACGATGCCGACGAGGCCCTGGGAACTCACTTCCTCGTTTCACAGTTTGTCGAGGGTATTGACTTGGCAGAGCTCGTACGGCGGCAGAAATCGCTGTCCGTCGAGAACGCGATCACTCTGGTTCTGCAAGTGGCCCGTGGATTGGAGTACGCTCACGCACATGGCGTTGTCCATCGAGATATCAAACCCTCTAACTTGCTCGTCGATCAACAAGGGAATGTCAAGATTCTCGATATGGGCCTGGCTCGGTTGGAATCGGCAGGAGCCGAGCAAGATCAGCTGACAGGTACCGGGCAGATCATGGGGACCGTGGATTACATGGCTCCTGAGCAGGCCATGGACACCCGGAACGCGGACGGACGAGCGGACATTTACTCGCTGGGGATCACGCTCTGGTATTTGTTGTCGGGTCGACCAGTTTTCGATGGTGAAACAATGATGGCGAAGTTATTGGCGCACCGCGAACGCCCGATTCCTTCGTTGAAACTGGCCTGCCCGCAAGTCTCCACAGAGCTCGATGCTACTTTCTCCCGGATGGTGGCAAAAACTCCTGCTGCGCGCTTTCAAAACATGACGGAAGTGATTGCCGCTCTGGAGCGGTGTCTCGCGGCGAATTGCTACGCAATAGAGCGGCCGGACACCGTAATTGCGGATGGCTCTCAATTCAAGGACGTCGTCCGCGGCTTGAAGCCGTCAAGATAATCGATTTCATCGAACCAGGCCGAAGGCCCACAGAATCGGATTGCTACCAGCGATAACAATGTGGCCGCGACGACGGTGTCGCCACAGATTGACACCGATCCCGTGACTCAACAATCCTTAGAAATCGAACTGACGGAACCCAATCTAGTTCGGGCCGTACCACAAGTTTCTGCGGGATCGTTACGAAATGTCTGGATTGCTGCCGGCAGCGCGGTACTGCTTCTGGCACTGTTGGGGCTGGCGACCAGAGTTTTCCACATTCGGCCAGAGGGCATCACGCGAGCTGGTGATCACGGTCAGACAAACGATGTCGCAGCAGGAAAAAAAGCGACGCCTGAAGAGAAAAACGTAGTGGTAGTGGCGCCAATGAATCCGCCGATAGCACCGGTCACAGTCTCCACGACGTCAGGTTCGCCACCGCGTACTCCTGATACCCCCGTTCCAGTGATGGTGCCTCAGTCCAAATCAAGTTCTCCCTCAAAAGGCGGAAGTCTCCCAGCGCAATTCCCCCAGCGTCCTCAGGTGGCTGCTCAAAACGGTTTAAGGACTCAACGAGTTACACCCGTCGCGCCCACCGTTGATTTCGCCGCAGAGCGAAAAGCCGCCGAATGGCTCGTCTCCATCGGCGGCCAGTTTATTATGGTTGGGGAGAGTGGCGGAATTTGTAAACTGGTGAATGGTGCACTGCCGCCTGAACGTTTTTCCCTGCAATCTGTGGATCTGACGAATAATCCTCGCCTGACTGACGCAGGCTTGGCCAATTTGGCTGTCTGTCGGCGGCTTGCGCAGTTGACTCTGAAGGGGAATGACAACATCACCGATGAGGCTCTGACGCAATTACAAAGGCTCCTTTCGCTTTCCGATCTGCGGATCGAAGAGTGCCCGAAGCTGACTGGCAGCGTGTTACGCAAGCTGAGTCAGCTTGAGAATCTGCGGGACCTCACCATGCCAATGATTGATGCGGATGTGCATTGGATATCGCCACCTCTGCAGTTACGATCACTGAATGTCAGTGTGACGAGTTTGACCGATCGAGGACTTGAAGAGCTTGCTCGATGCCAGCCGGGCTTGGAACGATTGATCCTCGATTCTCGGGGAACAGCGACTCTGCATGCGTTAGCCCATTTTCGCAATCTGCAATCCGTGTTGTTCAGCGAGTCTCAATTGAACGCCGAAACGGCACGTGTCCTGGCCGGAATACCAACTCTCCGGCGAATTGATTCCTGGGGGGGCCCCCCGGTTGCCGGAACATTTCAACGGATGTCGGTCATCAAGCAACTCCAGGAACTCCGATTTTACAACGCCACACCGTTGGAATATCCGATTACTGACGCGGACTTCAATAGTCTTCTGCAGCTGCCTGCGCTGACCTATCTGCAATTCGAAGGTGTGTCTCCGTCCGACATCGCGTTGCAAAAACTCGCGGGCATTGCCTCACTTCAGACATTAATGGTTGTTGTGATGAGAACCGAATTCCGCAGGTATTCCCCCGCCGGCATTGCCAAGTTCCGCGAATTGCGTCCAGATGTTCGATTCATGATCGATGGCAAGTATCAACCCGTTTCGCCGAAATAGTTCGAGTTACCGATTCGGCAATTCCTGCCATGTCATCAGCCTCTGAATTACTGACAGCATCAGTGTGATTCATACTCTCCGTTGCCTGGCAGGCACTCTGAGCCACGGCCGTGGCTCTATGCGACTCCCCGCATTCTCTCCGACCCCAATCGGTCGCTCTGATCAGGATCCGCAGCTCGAACCTCGCTTTTCACTCGATTAGACACGTCCTGCAGTCGAAAAACACACGAATATGTGACCTGACAACGTGGAGCTCGGGGTCAGGCGCCGCAGAATTCAGAATTGGCTGGTAAAGGCCTGATGGATAACCTGACCGTTGCCCTGCCAAATCTGAAATCTGCGGTGCCTGACCCCATCCTTGTGAACTCGTGACATCGGAGTTTCCAATAACGAGAGAGCCGTGAATGAATATCGCTGGTGTGTCCATCACGCGGCCTGACGTAGGCTTGTACGCCGGCGCTCAGCATGACTGACAGAGGTCACTGAGGATCGATTGTTGCAGTCGGAAGATTGTGCGATGCGTTCCTCGGAAAGGGGCAGGCACCGCATGTCATCCCCTCTCTGCAATGGAATGCTGAACTGCATGTCCTCTATTTTTTGATCGCAACAGTTATGCACTCGATCGTGCCACTCCGCCAATCTCAACTTTCAGTTACAATATGCATGTCTTTCAGTTGCGTTTGACGTCGCATCATGAAAGTTGATCCCAGGACTCCAAAAGTCACAAAAAAAAATACGTGTTCGAATGCAAAGCCATTAATCTTGCCCTTTCCCCAATATTGAAATAGAAGGTCAAAAAGTTCTCCGCATCCAACACCAGTACATACTAGGTACGAAACATGAGATATGCCATATGCCCATTGTTGGGAAAAGCCATCTTTCGGTTGGAGCGCGACACTTACCTCTGCTACAACAACCGTGAAAGCTGCCAGTAATATTGCCAGGATAGAGCCCATCCAAGGGAAAGCCTCTGCAATCACTTCAATCGCCGGAATGCCAACGAAGAAGCTGTTTACCATATTGTTCCTGACTGAAGCGATCCCACTAGCGAAGCCTATCATCCACAATATTAAACTCAGCCGCCTAATAGTTCTGTTCACCACTCCGCTCCTTCATCATCGCCCCAAATGACAAATGATATTTTGATGCCGTCGAGTTAATATCAATTCAAAGCCACCGTTTTTGCGGGGCAAATCCGACTGATGGTATACCGCCGAGAGAGTGCGAGAGGGGGCAGGAGTCATAGATAAATTGACAGTGAGCCAAATACCGCCGGAATGATGGAATGGATGTTGGTGACTCGGAGTTTTTGGAGAACCGACGAACATTGATGTGTGCGCCCTTTTTCTTCGACCAAGACACACTTCGTTCGAAGCTTCAAGGAATTTCAACTTTCAATTCAGTGATTTGCCCTTTCCAGGTGGACGTTGTCGAATACTTGGTCAAAGGCATACCATCATCTCTGCCGACACAGAAATTTTCTTTCGGCTGCCGCGAGAGTGCACCGGGGCTCTTCGTTGTGACAGCCGGTTGCTTGTCCAATTGCAGACTCAGTACGCCATCTTTGGACAGCGACGCCATAATCCGCCTTGGCTCATCAGAACTCGGAAATGCGGTCTCGACGTGGTATTGCTGGCCCTTGTCGCTGGTCGTAAAAACCAGCTTTCCGTCTCGCAGATGCAATGCGTAGCCAACCGCAGTCCCACCGTGCGCGAGAATGATACCGTCTCGCGCATCGGTCGTGATGTTGCAGGTAATGGTAAATGCCTTACCCGCAACCTGCGGCGCGGATTCGCCGGATACCGTGTCACCAGATTTGAGCTCCCTGAGATTCGCCGGCTTCTTGACGACATTGGTGGCCGTTTTCGCGTCGGGTTTTCCAGCCTCGGTGGGGTAAAGTGTCTGAGGATTGGCAACTTCTCCCGCAGGACGTCGAGCGGTGGCGCTTGACCCGCCTATTTCCGCCGTCATCTTCGCAGCCAATTCCTTGAGCTTGACGACGATTTCGGGATACTTCGCGGCGAGATTGGTTTGTTCGCCGATCTCCTGGTCGAGATTGTAGAGACGCGGATTCTGCGCCGCGTCGGCGTTCGTGCCCTTGCCCATAGACTCGGCTTGAGTCGCAATGGCCAGTTTCCATGGTCCTTGCCGGACGGCCTGGAGATTGTAGCCCGCGAAATAGTAGTGCGTCTCACGTGACGAGGTCGTGCTCTTTCCAAATAAGAGCGTCGAGATGTCTCGACCATCAATCACGGGTTCGGCAGGGACCTTGCCTCCAGCGATCGAAACCGCGGTGGGCAGCAAGTCGATCGTTCCCGCAACCGCATCGCAGACGCTGCCCGGAGCGATCTTGCTCGGCCACCAGGCAATCGTCGGGACTCGGACGCCCCCTTCCCACGTGCTGCCCTTACCGCCACGTAACGGCAACGCACTTCCGCCATCGGCCCCCTTGACAAGCCATGGTCCATTGTCGCTCGTGAAAACGACAAGTGTGTTCTGATCGAGTTTGAGTTCACGCAATGTGTCGAGCACTCGACCGACGGACCAATCGACCTCCTCGACCCAATCACCGAAACGACCGTTGGCCGACTTGCCACGAAATTTCTCCCCCGGCCAGATCGGTGTGTGTACTGCCGTGTGTGGCAGATAGAGGAAGAACGGTTTGTCTTTGTGGGTCCGAATGAAGCCGACGGCTTCGTCCGTGTAACGCTCGACAATACGGCTTTGTTGTTCGTCGGTCAGCAATTCGAAGACTTTGTCGTCGCGGAGTAGCGGCACAACTTTCTTTCCGGTCACCGTCGATGTCTGTTGCATGTCGTTCGAGTAGGGAATGCCAAAGTACCGGTCGAAGCCTTGTCGAGTCGGCAAGAATTCGGGCTGATCTCCGACATGCCACTTGCCAACGCACATTGTCGCATAACCGTGTTCCCTCAGGCGCTCGGCAATTGTGACCTCATTCGGATTCAAACCGTTCTTAGATCCCGGAAAATAGACGCCTGGCACCGAGATCCGAGCTCCATAACAGCCCGTCAGCAATTGGGCTCGTGACACCGAACAGACGGGTGCCGCGTAAAACGACGTGAGCTTCATCCCTTCGCGCGCCATGCGGTCGAGATGGGGAGTCTTCTGTTTCGTCGCGCCAAACGGTCCAATGTCCGCGTAACCGAGATCATCGATAAAAATAACGACGACGTTTGGTTTCTGAGTGGCCTCGGCTGCCGCGACGGCACCGCCTGTGAGGAGCACGGCGAAAACGAGTGACGTAACACATTGTCTCATGGTGGTAATCATTTTGCCTGTCTTAATGAGAGTTGTTCTCAGAACCGATTTCATCCTATTCGGAGTTTCAGTGGGATGTCCTACGAGGTCTGACGCCATTTCCGCGTCCCGTTGACAGTCGCAGAGCGAGGGTTGAAGGTAGCCGTGGGTTTCAACCCACGGTGATCGTTCTCCATCTCGTCAATTGTCTTCCGTGGGTTATACCTTATGGGCCAGGTTTCAGTCAAAAAAGGTCGTCATAAGTGTACTTCGTTCCTATTGCTTTTGTTCGGACAGCACAAGTTGCACTTCCCGCAACATCTCTTTAAGGTATTCCATTAGAGCACTTGGCCAGTGCCGATAGCTGGAACTCTTTTCAAGCGTCGACAGTCCGCTCTCGTCCAATACGTCCAAGTTTTCAAACCGAAATGCTGCGATCGAATTATGACTGATCTGGAAAACGAATCGGATTCCAGCGAACGGCAAGACAGTGACTATGACGGCGCCTGGAAGGAAGCGATACGGCTTCATCTGCGAGAATTCATTGATCAGTGCTTTGCTCCGCTTGGCGGACTGATCGATTGGAATTGCGCGCCGGAATGGCTGGATAAAGAGATTAGCCAGATTACCGGAAAGTCCGGATACCGAAATCGAGAAGTCGATCTGCTTTTCAAGATCCAATTACTTGATGGCGGGGAACAATGGATCTTTTGCCATCTGGAAATCCAATCTTCTTATGAAGCTGACTTCGGTTTTCGGATCGATCTGTACAACTCTGGTTTGAAATGGAATTTTCGCAAAGAGGTTCTGACACTGGTTATTCTAGCCGACTTGAATCCGGATTGGCGTCCCAGAGAACATCGTTTTGAGCTAGGGGGATTTGGAACTTCAATTCAATTCCCCACCTGCAAATTGCTTGATGTTGTCGAACGAAATGGGCTCGAAGACAGTTCGCTCGTGACGCAAGTCGCACACGCCCAGATCGAGGCACTCCGGACGACTGGCGACGCGCCGGCGCGGTTCTCAGCGAAGACTCGAATTGTGCGAAATCTCTATCGGCTGGGATACACATCGGATAAAATTCGAGAGGTGTTTCGTCTGATAGACTGGATGATGCATCTCCGGTCTGACTTGGATCGTCAGTTCAAAACAGAACTGATTGCCTATGAACAGGAATTGAAAATGCCGTATGTCACATCCATTGAACGTATTGCCAAAGCAGAAGGTCGGGAAGAAGGTCGGGAAGAAGGTCGGGAAGAAGAGAGTGCAGCCATCTTGCTAGTACTTTTGAGAAAGCTTGTTGGAACATTGCCTTCCGAAGTGGAGGATGCCGTGACGCAGCTGTCGTTGGAACAGAAGCGATCTCTTGGA
>JAQGHT010001187.1 GCA_028291565.1 Planctomycetaceae bacterium
TTGCCGGCGGAATTGGCGGAAACGCCGCTGATTGAGATTTCCTCAGATCCGACGCCATTAATCAGGCAGTTGGCGGCCTATATCTTGGGGCTGATTCCGACCGATGCCGCACAAGCACGCCTGAAGGTGCTGATGGAAAATCCAGACGGAGCAACTCGACTTAACGCGGCGATTGGATTGGCTCGTCAGGGTTCATCGCAAGGCTACGAAGTCATGAAGACCGAGCTGCAGGCGGTCAATCAGGAAGTCGCTCCCACCAGCAATGAAGAAGTGCTGTTGTTTACTCGAATTTCCAATGCGTTGAAAGCATTGCAACAAATCGCAGGCGTCCTCTCAGACACTCAAGCCGACGAGTTGAGGGACATTGTCAAACCGCTCGCGAACGATTTTCGCGAGATCAAATTGCGAATGGACGCCAAGCAATTGCTCATGGCGCTGGATGAACGGAAGAAATAAGGGGATCAGGGTTCCGCGGAACCGCTGCTGCTTGAAGTTATCGATCGTTGACGTGACTTGATTCGCTTCGGCATTATTGCCCGTTAATGACTTATGGCGAATTCGCAATCGGGAAGGCGAGGTACCGTCCCGATTACGATTGCCAATGCGCTTTGGTTGATGCGATAAAGTCTGATTGCGCCGATTCGCGAAATTGCGTTGAGTTTGATGTGCTCGGTGTTCGTAGGGGAAAGTCCTTCGAGGCGAACGGACGATACCCTCTCCGCTGTCCGAATCAAAATGCAAGCAGCACGATCGGTTGCTCGCAGTTCGGACGTGCTCCAACCGGAGATTACCACTCAATGAGCGACTTGGCGGCCCCTTTAGTTTTGTTTTCGTTGGATGAATTGCGGGAATACATTCATCGTACTCTTTGCCGCCGCGAAAACTTGCTGCAGGATCAGTCGCCACTCGGTGAGTCACCTTTGATCCGCGGTGGAGAGAGTTGTGGAATTCAATTCATCGTTCAAGGTCCCCGAGCGGTGCGTCTTTCAGCAATCTGGGCTTCCGATTTGAACGTCGTCTATTTCTACGACACGCGCGGCGAGCGGTTCATGAAAGTCCCGTTGCGTTACCGCCTGCAGCGTGCGGCCCGATTAAAATAGAAATATGGATTTACTCGCCAACTGCCAGGCGATAGGCTTCGACGACTTCCTGATGGATGCCTCCGGTCGTGACGATGACTCCCTGATTGGTTGAAAGTTCACGACCGCGGGTAAAATCCAAGGGGCGGCCTCTCACATCGGTGACAATTCCGCCCGCTTCGGTCACCACGATTACCCCGCCCGCGTGATCCCAGATCTTTTCGCGATAGTCCGCGCGTGTGGGAAGTCTCAAATAAATGTGGGCGTCCCCGCGCGCCACGACACCATATTTCGCTTGACTGTCCATGCGGATCGGTTCCGCCGTGATTCCCAGTTTTTCGGCGATTGTCGCTGCTGTGTCCTGCTTGCTGTGTCCGGATTCAACGGACTCACAAAACCGTAGATCATTCCGATTCTGCAAGGCCGCGACGTGAATTCGGCAAGGGGGCAAGGATTCGTCGAGTGGTTGCATCCAGGCACCTCCGCTGCGTACGGCCCAGAACAGCGTGCCTCCCACTACCGAATTGAACGGAAGATTCGGGCAGCCCAGTACGCCGAGGACGATTTGGCCGTCCACGATCAGTGCCAGCGACACGGCATATTGTTCACGACGCAGAAATCCTTTTGTGCCGTCGATCGGATCCAGCGTCCAGAAGCGGTGTTGAAAATCCGATGCACCGCCTCGATCAATCCAGTCGCAAACCTGTTCGGCATCACAATGGATTCCGGCGTTGCGAAGATGAATGAGGACTTTTTCCAGAAATTGCGCCTGGTCGGGCCGGCGTAATTCAGCCGCGTCTTCTTCTCCGATAACGGGATCGGCTGGGAATTCCGACTGCAGGGCGGCACAGATCAATGCTTGGCTACTGTAATCGGCAATGGTCACCGGACTTTTGTCTTGTTTGGATAAAGTTTCGGGAGAGATTCCCGCCTGAATCGCTGTGCAGACCGTTGATGCCCGGCGGACCGCCGTGAGAGCGAGATGCAGTTCTTGTTGAAACTCAGACATGCCAGTTACTTCTTCGCGTTTTTGATATTTCTTTTCGGAAGCGATCGGAGAATGCCGTCACCGGGCTCATCCGGAATCAGTTGAATGTGACTGGCGAACGACTTTTTTTGGACGAGGACTTCGAGTTCTGATTCAAGTTCTTTTTCGTATTCTCTGTCGTTGTGGACGAAGAATCCTCAGTGGACGTGGAGCTCTTTTGGCCTCTGCGAAACGTATTGGGAGAATTCAAGCCTAATTGCTGGTTCATGGTGAGGGTTGTTGCCATGCTGGATATGCCTCCCATGCCTCCCATGCCTCCAAATCCGCCCATGTGCCCGCCATGTCCCATATGTCCGCCCATGCCTCCCATATGAGCACTCATCCCCATCCCCATTCCCATGCCTTTTGCGGATCCCATCATGGACGTATTCAAACCGCCCGTATTTCGAGCCGGAAACTGATTTCCAGGTTGTACGCCAGACTGAGTCGTTTGTGGTTCGGTGCCGGACGCTCTTTTGACGTTGTTTGACTGGCTCGAGTCCGTAGCCTCTTCGGCTTCTCCAATGTTCCGTTTTGATCCGCGAGTTCCTCGAGTGGAGGAATTCCGACTGCGAACCAGAGTTGCCCGAGATGCGGTGGCACGAGCTGAATTTGAATGCACGGTCCGCTTGTGGTCAGTCGCTTCATCGCCGGACGACTCATGATCCGCAGTTTTGATCTCTTGAACGCGACTTGTTATTTCAGTTGGAATCAGCCTGGTGTTTTTTGCCCAGCTCGTAGGAAGTAATCTCGAGGAGTAGGGATGTTTGAGATGTTGGGGTTCGGAATCCGCCGTCGCGTCTTCGCTTTCGCCTGGTGCATTTGTTGTTGAATCTGCTTGACTCAATCTTGGCGTGACGACGATCCGCTTCTTCCACAAATCCGCGTTCTCCTTTGCGGAAGGATTGGAAATTGACTCGGCAGTGCGGTTTCCAGCTGGAGTCACTGTTGAAATTGGGACGCCGTCCTCTGCCTGGACTTTGACAAAATGGCTCAAAAATGGCAGGCTGGCCACAATAAACAGGCGGGCCAGTCGAACCACAAGTTTTCGACTCTTCATTCCATTGCTCCGAGAAAGTGCGGAATCCATTCCGACTACAGGACCGCAGAATTTAGCTGCTTTATCGCTTTTTCACCATACCGGAATTTCAGGCACTGTTGGTCAGTTCTCACTGTTATTTACTGTTCGCGGCCACGAATGAGTCTTTTTCAA
>JAQGHT010001194.1 GCA_028291565.1 Planctomycetaceae bacterium
CCATTTTCCTTCCGGGACACGCACTGTCAGTTTTCGCGACTGCAGAAGATCGGGGACCGAACCGAATTCGACAAGGGTCTCGCGACCTGCGCGAGGATCGATGTCAACCAAGCCATTCGCGTAGATCCGCATTGACGTCAAATGGAACAGGTCGTCACGGCGAACGAACACCCAGGTTGACTCACCGCGGTCTGGCGCCTCATCTGGCCCCATTGCGGGTCTGCCATTCGATACGCCCATCTTTGAGCAGTTAAGTCCGTCGCGAATCTCGTTGTCAGAGCCTTCAAAATCTACCAGCCCGCTCATTTGCGGATTCAATTTCCGCAACATTTCCAGCAGCCGATGACGCAGTGAATCCTGGTTCAGTTCCCATTTTCCGTGGGCCACCTTCCATTGGCCGAGGTGATGAGCACTGACTTGTCGTCCATCCGGTACGGATGAGGAGATCCAATTCCGTAATATCTTTTCATCAAGAAACGCACGATCTACCATTCCCCAGCATTCAAATGCGCCATCTTCATAAACCTCGATTTCCGTTCCGTAGTAGTTTCCATTCTTGATGAACGCAGTGCACACCAATCCGCGGACCGAATCTCGCGACGTCGCATTCGTGCGCAGAAACTGATTTCCGGACATAGAATTCCCACCTGTCTTCAAATCCCAGCTTTGTTTAAGGGGTCGGCCCACATCGTGCACAACTCGTCGCCTTCACAGGACATGTTCAATGTCGCGACTTGAGGTGGCTATCATATTCGGGGCGTCGAAAGGAGAACAGTCTACTTTTCACGACAACGGGCCGACGTGCTAGCTCTGTCGGAATTGATGAAACAGAATCGTCCCCGATCGAAGCGAGAAAGAACAGTAGCAAGATCACCTTGCCCAGTTCGGCATAGCCTTCAAGCCTGCTTTGGAGTGTCCAAAAGAAGTGGCAACGGGCGCCCCAAGGGGACCGGGAAAGCGCCGGTTAGAATAGGAAGGAAAAAAGGAAGGAAAGAAAGGAAAGGACAGGCATCTTATTTCTTGAATTAGGGATGGCAAAGGACAGGCATATCATCTCTCTGGACCATTTCGCAACCAATGGAATCGCGATCAACCACAACAAGCACAACCTCATATCTCATCACGAGTTATAGGTTTTAGCAAGTGGCTAATTTGAGAAGTGAGTCCTGACTTCTTGACGGTGCAAGCAAGGGCAGGCATCCGGCAATTGTTGTCTCGATTGTGGATTGATGCTGGCGGATGGCAGGCAACTCTCGAAAAACTCTTTCGAGGCTAGAAGCAGATCGGCAGCAACTTCGGAGACCGAACTCACATTAATGAGGTGGCCGTTCACCGAGGCTTAAAGTTTTTGAAGAATGTCTCGGGCAGTGAAGTTCCTGTGATTTGCACGGCCGCCAGTTGATTTCGCCTCGATGACTTCGAGTCATCCTCAAATCTCTACGATCCTCACACTTCCCATTCATTTCCGCTGTCATGCCTTTGCCTTTTCAATCAGATTGACGGGTAACGGATTGCCGGATTCACACGCCAGATATTGTGCCTGAAGATTCAGCCAAAACTTGATGCTCTGTCCAGTCACTTTCTCGAAAGCCACTGCGATTTCCGGCGTGATGTCTTCATCTTCGAGAAGGATGTATTTCAAGTCTTCCTGATCGATCCCCGTGGCGTTAGCCGCGTCCTTCAGACTCCAGTTATTCTCCAGCACATGCCGCAAGAATACTTTGCCGGGATGTATAGATGGAATCATTGTTGTTCTCTCCTTTGAAAGAGGCGAGTCCGATTTTTGCCGCCTCGGTTTAGAACGCGTAATCACCATAATGGTTGTTGAGGTCGAAAATGTGAAGGACATTTCCTTCGTCGTCCTTCTCAATGGTCATTTCGATCCGCCATTGCTTGTTGACTCGGAATATGCCCTTCTACTGCTCTCTGCGGCTTTGCCGCAGTGGAGGCAAGAGGACGTCAGTTGAACTCTTTATCGCAGGACTTTTGGACTGGGGTGCGAGAGTTCGGACTCGGCTGGATGATTCATACGCCCCCTACGATCCGATTCCCGCCACCCCACGTTGCTTTCTCACTGAGTTGTTTTCTCACTGACTTGCTCGCGAATTGTCGATCTGGATGGGGTATACCAGCACTCACATTGAGATTGCCCAAATCGTGGTGGACTGCTTCAACGCTTCGCGCGATAGGCACAGCCAACCTTCCGACGCGTGAATCGCTGACCGCGATTTCATGAGGTGTCACTGAGCCTGCTAAATGGAGTCACGGTAGGGATGGCCCTTTCGGGCTACCCCCGCACGGATCCGTAGGTGCAGAACTACCGCATACGGCTCTTGCCTCAGGTCCTAACGCTTAGCCGCTCGGCTAAACGTACTCCAAGCATGCCCCACGAGCGATGAGTCCGGCTCTGTGTCCAGTCGCTCTGGGACCGCTCTTCGTTTCCGTTGGCCGATCCCCTGCCCGCTTTTCTTCCTTCTGCACCGCAGCAGCCGGGCCGCTCACTTCTTGGACGGTTTGGTGGCTGAGCGGAGCGCGGTTACGGTCACGATCCAGCGGTCTTTCACTTCGACGCCCTCTTTGCGGTCGAGGGTTCCCTCGACAATCGCCGGCTTGCCATCGAGCTTGTCGGCCTGCTTCTTCAGTGCAGCGTTTTTGCCGAACTCCAACTCAAAGGTCGCATTTTTCGATTTGATCGTGACGCCGGTGGTCTCACCGCCAATCGCGACGATCCCCGTGCGGACGGTCCCCGTGACGGACACCTTAATGCTTTCCTCGTCGAGTGACGGATCGGGCGCGTCGGAGAATGTGAATGCGGTGCTGGACATCAGCAGTGCGAACAACAGCAACGTGGACTTCATGGCGACGGTTCCTTTTAAGGACGGCGGACAGAACAACGTAGTGCGGGCTTCCCAGCCCGCAATTTGGCGGGCTGGGAAGCCCGTCCTACAGGGTTGAGCGTGCTGACCTGACTCAGCGAGTCAGGTTGCTTTGGGACGGCAGCAGGTTATAGATGCCTGAGGGATTCATCAGGTATTGATACAGGAACCATATCACAGCAGAGACAATGGCGATTTTTAGCAGGACTGAAGGCGATTTGTTCCAGGCATTCCGGCGTCGCCCAGGGTCCAGAAGCGTGAGGGTGCCCCACTTGGTGAAGACTAACCCGGCGACTGCCGCGCAGGCATAGCAGAACCAACCTTCAAGAAACTCGAACCATTGCAGGCGATCCACCAGTTGGCTGAGGTTCGCTCGCGCCTGCACCGCATCATCCGGCAGCCAGTTTCGCACCGCGGCGAGTTGGTTGCGCGACCATTCGCGAGGAACCATTTGCAGTTCTCGCAGATCGGCGACACAGTCTCGATGTCCGTCTGTGTGCTGGATCTTCGGTTCTGGGAGGGACAACAGGAAACCAGCCGGCGTCGGAATGGGGAAAGTGGCCTCGTAGGTGGGCAGGAGCGAAGCCAGATCTTCAGTTTTCAATGCGCGGTTCTCCACCGGGCCAGCAGCCCCCAGCAGCTTGACAGGCTCGGAACCACCCCAATTGTAATGCGGAAGAGGAATCCGACAGACGGTCTTGACTCGCGGTTCGAGCGACGGGTAGGCCACAGCAGAGATCAAGGGGTAGGCGAGCGGTCGAGCACTGACACTAAAGTCGGCCTGGGGAGCTTCATGGATGACTAGAACCTCATAATCTCCCGCCGGCAACCAGGCACTGACGGGAGGCTTGCCGAGCAGACCAAAGGGTAATTTCGAATTGCCCGCGCGACGTAGATACGCGAGTTCTCTACGAACAAAGTTGGAATCCGAGGTCTGCACGTCGCGGCGGACAGGATCGTCGTCGACCAGCAGTCGGCGCCACCCGTCGCTGGTCGGGACTTCGCACACCACCTGCAGCAGGGCCGTTTCGCCGGGCTCATCGCGACTCTGGTCTTGTTCATAACGCCCTGGTTTCACGACGACGCTTTGCCCGAACTCCAGTGCCACCACTGACTGACTGCTAAGTTCATTGAACCAATACAAGGTCATCAACGGAGCGAACGCCACCGAGGCCGCAATGACCAGTGCGACCGCCGCCTTCGCACCATAGCGCTGAAAAATGTCGACGAGGAAAAACGGCCGAGGGCGATGATCGGCGTGGGAACTCGAATACGCTGAACCAGGTGAAATGATGTGTGCCATGCCTCTACCAACCATGTAAGGAGTACAACACGCGATTCGATCTTCCCGATCGTTCGGTTGGATTGTACGGATGTTTTTGGAGTCCGTCGAGATGATTCCGGCTCCGCAACGCCTGCGATCCACTCTCTCTTGTCTCACGAATGCTCGAGGGCTCGCACGAATTGTGTATCCTCGAATCTTTCACTTTGATATGCCTGTCTTTTGTCACCTGTGTCCATCATCTGAACGGCGGGGTGACAAAAGCAGCTCCAGGACGCCTACCCGCTTTTTCGCGACACGTGTCAATTTGAGATCCCAGGTGGAATTGTCGTGACATAGGTTGGCACGCCGTCTTTCCATTCCAGGATCACTGCCGATTTGTGCACGCTGCGATCTGTGCCAATCGTGATCTTGCCGGTCACTCCCTCGAAATCTTTTGTGCTGGCGATCTCCGCGGCAATCTCTTTGCCCGACATCGATTTCGCTCGTTCCATGGCTGCGGCCAGGATGTGGATTGCTTCGTATCCCAAGGCAGACATGATTTCGGGCGTTTTTTTGTATTTGGCCGAAAACTTCTTGATAAATTCCTGATTCCTGGGGTTGGGATCCTGAGCAGAATAGTGGTTCAAATAGTAACAGTGATTCAACGCCTTTCCTCCGACTTTACCCAGCTTGGGCGAGTCCCATGCGTCCCCACCCAGCAGTGGTGTTTCAATCCCCAGTTTTCGAGCTTGTACTGCGATGTTTGCGACATCGTGGTCATAGCCTGGAATGAAAATCACATCAGGTTTACTTTCACGAATGGCCTTTAGTTGTGCAGAAAAGTCTTCGGTGCCTTCTTCGTAGGTTTGTATCAGGACGATTTCGCCTTTGAGCTCAACAAACTTTTTTTCAAATGATTCTTGCAGTCTCACGCAATATGAAGCAGTCTTGTCGTACAAAAGCGCGGCGGATTTGGCCTTAATCTGAGGATATTCAGCCGCGAATCTGGCGCAGGCCGCACCTTGAAAGGCATCACTGCAACAGGTGCGAAAGATCATGTCGCCCTGCCTGGTGACTTGAGGATGGGTTGAGGCGGGACTGAGCATTGGCACGCCATTCTCTTGACAAATCGGTGCGCCAGCCAGGGATAAGCTCGAAGCAACTTCGCCCAAGACTGCGACAACTTTGTCTGATTTGACCAAACGCGTCACGACGTTGCCGACTTCGCGTCTGTCCCCTTGGTCATCGCAAGTGATCAGTCGAATCTTCCTTCCCTTAATTCCGCCCGCAGCATTAATTTCCTCGACCGCCAGCTGAATGGAGTCGTCAGTTGCATGTCCGAATGCCGCCAAGGGACCGGTCAAAGAGGCATAATGGCCAATCGCTATTTCAACTGTGCTACCGGCAATCGCGGATTTCTTCAGCAATCCCTGAATTGACTTCTTCGCCCATTCAGCAATGGAGACGCCCCACTGTTTTAGAACAATCGCCAGCTTCTCAGCATCCTCTTCGGTGAAAGCCGATTTATCGAATCCCGGCTTCTGGAATTTGTTTTTCGCAGCGGTAGCCTCAATCCCTTTCGGTTCGGCTGCAACTTTGCCAGGCGCGAACAGAAAGAACACCAACAGCGTCGTGATGAAACATGTCAGTCGCATTATTTGTGATCTCTTTTGGGAATGAAGGGAATAGCCTAACTAAAAAACACGCTCCAGATTATCTGCAACATTTGTCTGATGAGAACGAGAATCTCACCTACCATCGCTTTTGGCAGGCAGGATCGGGCAATGACGAGAACGTCTGTGAAACGTCAACGCTGCATCGAATCATTGAATTTATCCACATGAACCCGGTCCGGCGTGGTTTCGTGGAACGTCCTGAGTAGTGGGAGTTGTCCAGTGCTTGTTGTCTGGGGGGATTTCGTGATTCCTCGATTCGAGCGGATCCCACAATTTTATCATTGTTCGAAGTTCCCTGGAATGACCGGCGTGCGACACGCGGATTCTGATCGGAAAGAAAAAGGAACACAAGACACGCACAGCACAGTCTGGCCAAGTGAGGTCTGATCGGCCAATTTCTACTATAATTTCTGTCGTATTCCGGCCCAAAAAAGGAAAGGACAGGCATCTTATTTCTTGAATTACAGAGGAGAATTGATGATCCATGCGATCACGCCTTGGCGTAGGGAGTGTCCAAATGCGAGTGGGATGGATACTTATCGCTGTTACAAGGCAACGAGACGATTGAACTGCCTAAGCGTAGCGCCATGAAGTACTTCCGCTGCGAACCGGAGATCTTGGCGATCAATTTGAACTTAATCTCCGAGTCAGCGAGATTGACGCAAACGCCTATGAACAAACGAAAAAGGGCGATTGAAGATCTCAATCTTCAGACGCCCTTTCATCGAATGGAGGCAAGAGGATGTCAGTTGAACTCTTTATCGCAGGACTTTTGGACTGGGGTGCG
>JAQGHT010000004.1 GCA_028291565.1 Planctomycetaceae bacterium
CTGGCTCGACCAGCACGTCAGGAACCTTTTCGCATTCCCAAAAGAGTGGGAAATAGAAATGCCGTCCTGGCCCGACCATCTCAGCCAGGATCCCTTTCTGTTTCGGCCTGCCGTCGTCATCGACTTCGGCCAGTTGGCCCTCTGGAGCGGCTTCTAAGTTGAACCCCAAAATTGGCAATGGTAGCCCTTTGTAAGTCAATAACAGCGATTTGCCGTTTTCGACATACCAGTAGCAATACGTCCATTGAAACACCTCGAAGCCGATGGCGGCCAACAACGCGACACAAAACATCAGCGAAATCAGGCGTCGTGGTCTGCGAAAGACAACTGACATAATGGCCTCTTTGCTTGGCGGCGATGCATCGCCGATTTGAAATGCGACGGGATGCTTTCTGAACAGGACCACTCCAACCATTGCCGTGGGGCGCACGCGGCTCTGCCACACACGTCAGCGTTGATGACGGCCCCGTTCTGGGATCACTTTTTCGGCAAGTCCTTCACCGGCTCCAGGAATGACTCGAAGATTTTCATGAGCGGGCTGTCGGCCGTGTTGACCATGATTGTCCGGTAGGCTGCCGACACCTTCTGGTAGAGCACGTATTGGGCGTATTGCCCACCGTTGTTGCCGAAAGCTGCGACCGATCGTTTCCAACCGGACGCTTCGGCGGCGTTGTCGAGCCGGATGATTTCGGCTTCGCCCTCTCCCTTGGAGAGAATCGCCGCCGCTTCATCCTTGGCCGCTTCGAGTTTTAGCTTGGCAACGGCTAATTCTTGATTGGCTTTTGTCAAGGCGATCTCCTGCTCGCGCAGCGCTTCGGTCGTCAGTTTGACAATGGACTTGTCTACGTTAACCATCGCCGGTTTTTGCTTCACCAGTTCGGTCTGCTCAGCCAGCTTCATCTCCTCACCCTGCTGCTGGATCTGTTGCTTGAATTTCTGCTCGTCGAGCGCAGCGGTCGTTCGTAGACTGATTGGAATGGCGATTTGCCCTGGCGGCTCGATGCGAATGATCAGGGCCTGCACGATCTCGACCCCTAATTTGTTGCAGGAGGTCCTCATTGACGACTCGAACTCCGTTTGAAACGACATCGCCGTTTCCCCTTGAATGAAGTCGCGGCCGAGTTTCTTCGACCCTTCCATGCGGCAGATGGCACGAGCGTTTGGCAGAATCACCTTGCGAACAATCTCTTCGTCGATCAAATCCCCGTTCAGATCCTCGTTGTAAGTCACAAAAACTTCTGCCGCCTTGTCCGGGTTGATGTGGAATTCGACGCGGCCGTCCAACGAGACCCAAAATCCGTCCTTCGACGGAAAGCCCATATTCTTTTTCTCCGCCAGATTGAATCGCTGACTACGGCAATCAACCTGGCTGATGCGCGTGACATACGGGTTGATGAAGTACGTTCCTGGGTCGAGCGTCCGTTCTTGCACTCCCCGCTCCCCTTCCTTGACCAGCAATTGATTGGACAGTCCCGGGAACGGCCCGGCCAGATTCGTCACGACCCCTTTGAAGCCCGCTGGAATCGTCACCGGCTCGTGCTCACTCTCAACCTTGAACAAGTAGGGATTGATCGCGTACCGCCCCGGCTTGAGGACTTCCGGAACGATCCCCTTGGTCTTGGCTTCGTCGTCCGGATCCATCTGCGCCAGGAACTCGCCATACGGTAGATCGTCGCCGGTCAGGCTGACTCGCACGCCAAGCTTGCCGGTCCGAATCTCGATCAATGGCTTGATCTCCCAGTCATAGTCATACGGGTTGTAGAAGTATCGGCCCGTCGTGAGGACCTTCTTCTGAACGCCCTTGTGGAGTTCGTCCGGCGCGACCTCGTCCGAGTTCTTCAGGTCCCGCCCCGTCTTGCGAATGAGCACGGCAAATTGATCCGGCCCGACATCCACGCAACACATCGCGTAGGTCACCCAGACAACGCTGCACAGACAGCATCCGGCGACGGCAAGCAATCCGATCACCATCCCCAATTTACGGGTCGGACGATGGCGCAAGTCTTGAGCAAGGTCTTCGGACATGGATCGGTTTCCTTCGCGGGAGTCACCTCGAGAGCGTTTCGAGACACTCGCCGCTTTCTGTTCGTTTTACGATGTGAATCGGGTTCGGACCGCCTGACCGCCCCTGTCTGTCAACTATAATGAGCTTATTATTTGACTATACAGAACGTTTCAGCCGACAACAGTCCAAAACCGGTCATCAATTGTGTATTTTCTGAAACCTGAGTGGAATCACCGCGACGGCTTTCGTGCATGGAAGGCCGGACGATACGGTGAGAAACACAAAGGCACACCAGTTTGGGAGTTGGCGGTTATCTGAAATTCTCCAAATAAAGGATTCAGACAGGTCGTCTGTCGTTTCAATCCTGTTACAACTTGCCATCAGTTTTTCGAGGTCACGGAAGGGCAGGCTACACCCGAATTCTCGGTGAACTTCGGAAGCTGGGAATCCAATGCGTGTCCCGTCAGACAGTTAAGAATATCTTGAAGGAGCATGACATTGATCCAGGTCCATTGAGAGGCAAGGGAACGTGGGACGAGTTCCTTAAGATCCATGCCAATACGCACTGGCAATGTGACTTCGCTACCAAGAAGATGTGGACGATCCGAGGTTTTGTGGATCTCTATTTCCTGGTGTTCATTCATTTGGGGACACGTCGCTGCTGGATTTCGCCGAGTACCATGAGTCCTGAATCCGCCTGGGTGTGCCAGCAGGCTCGCAACTTCCTAATGCACACCGAAGACGTGAATCTCCCCCATCGGTTTGTCATGCGGGACAATGATGCGAAATACTCCGCGGCATTCGATGCAGTGTTTGCGGACAGCCGTTCTGCGCACCCTCCGATCCGCCGTACTTTGCGATCGGTGGTCGCGGGCATCGCTAGAATCCTCGCCACGTCGCTTGATGTTTCTTCGTTTTCATGGCACATGTGTGATGGCACCAGACACTTCCGCCTTTTCAACCACGGAGACACGCGGATGACGACCAGAGACCAAAACAGCACAGAGAAGACCCTCCGCAACGTCTTCCGCACGATAAACGCCGACCAGGCTCAGGCGATCCGCGAGGCCTACTACAAAGCGGTCGAAGGCCTACAACGGCTGGCCGAGATGTTGGAGATTGCGGACCTGGAAGTTGGCGAGCAGAACGACCACGCGTTGATCGAGGAACACGTGCTCGCGTGCACTGCGATGGAGACGATGAATAAGAGTCTTCTCGGGCGGATCCTTTAATTCGTTCGGCACCAGTCGACACTTTCCCGTCGTCAGCGCGCGCTTCGTCACAACGATCTTCGGCGGTGACGGTAATGATGACGCGACCTGCGGCGACCTCGGATTCGTAGTGCTTGGCATCGTCTTCTGTGACACCTCAACCGGTGAGTGCGCCGACGACTCCGACGATGCCGACGCCTTCCAAAGCGTTCGACGCGATGACCCAAAGTGTCCCTGCGATTAAAGCGGGTCCAATGACAGGAATTGCCCCCGACAGCACTCCTCAGCCAACTAAAGCCCCGACGCCGGCGACGGCAGCGGCTGTCTTTCGACGGGTTTGAAATATTGTCAGTCTTGGAGCTCGTAAGTTGACCCAGTTCTGGATTCTTGAACGACGTTTCGATTGTGAAGAGATGGGAGTTATAGTCTTCGGTCTAGATATTGCAATGAGCGCACTTGTGGAGACTCAAGTCAAAAATCAATTGAGTCGAATCCATTGTATCGATGTGGCCGATAGTTAGATGGTTCCAGGCTGAAGTATTCGAAGCAGCTTGATTTTGACGGACAATCCAAAAAAGCCGTGCATATAATTAAGTTCACGCGACAATCGATTCCTTGAATCATCGTACGAGTGGCCAGCTTGAGACTGTCCGTCCTTCTGGTGAAGGCATTCTCAAGTTCGTGGACTGAGGATCTGGTCGTCAACCCAGCACGGCGGCAAAACGACCTAGGGTGAGTAGCTCCATCTCATTGAGATGATTCGCCTGATCGAGTGGTTGACACAGTCGAACAAATCGCAATCTGAAAGCGAACAGTTTCATTTGATTAAGACAAATCTCCCCAGTCAATCCATTGGCAGGAGAAAGTTCATGGACTCACGAGAGTTTCGATGTCGATGTCGCACTGTCCGCCGCAAATGGAACCTCGATCGCCAGGATGGAGATATCGTCGTGTGGTCGTCCAGATCCATTCCACCTTGTGATTTCGCCCAGCAGGGTTGCGACACCGCCCTGAAGCGGTTCGGACCGTCCTTGGCCAATCGCAGTCAAGACTCGGGCGTCACCAAATTGTTGGCCGTCCGGATTCATTGCCTCGGACACGCCATCCGAGTAGAGATAGAGGCGATCACCAGCTGCTAAGCGGATCGACCGTTCCTCATACGCGTCGTCAGCCAAGCCAATGGGAAATCCCTGGCTTTCCAAAATCACTGGCGCGGCACCAGATGGCAAATGTATCGGGCCAGGGTGCCCGGCGGAGACATAACGGAACTCTCCCGTCGCTGCATTCAGAACCCCATAAACCATTGTGGCGAACTGTCCGATCTCCGCATCGAAAGGGAACAGTTCGTTCAGGCGAGCGGCGACCACGGCGGGTGGCGTGACAGCGAACCGATTGGCTACGTCTCGATCCTGGATCAGAATCGACGATGGTTCTGAAGGAGGCGAAAGGAGACGACTGAGGGTCACCGACAATAAGGCAGACGCGACTCCATGACCGCTGACATCCAGTATGTAAAGCCCGACCTGACCGTCACCAAGTGGGATAATGTTCAGACCGTCGCCCGCCAATTCGTCGCAGGGGCGATAGATCCAGGCGAAGTCCAAATCGGCGACGCGGGGCACTTCGCGCGGCAGGAATGTCTCCTGGATCCTGGCCGCCGCCTGCAGGTCGCGGGACATCCTGTCGTTGGCCTTCTCCAATCGCGCATTTGTTTCCAAAAGCTCGACTTGGAGCCTGCGGAGCTTCAGATGGGTCTCCACACGCGCGTGCAGTTCTTCCATTTGAAACGGCTTTGTAATGTAATCCACGCCGCCTGCGGCGAACGCCTTTACCTTATCCAACTGCTCGGTCAGAGCGCTAATGAAGATGACAGGAATACCCTTAAGCCTTTCGTCGGCCTTGAGGAATTCGCACACTTCGTAGCCGCTCATCTCCGGCATATTGATGTCAAGCAGGATCAAGTCCGGCGGCTCACGCCGGGCCGCCAGCAGCGCAAGTTTGCCGCTTGGCGCGGGACGGACCTTATATCCGCGGTCTTTGAGCATACCCGTCAGCACCTGGAGATTGGCGGATGTGTCATCCACGACCAGGATGTTGGCCGGTTTCCCGGAATCGATTTCAGGCTTCACGGGATTCAATGGACAGCCTCCGAGCTGAATAGTTCTAGAAGTTTCTCGTATTGGAAACCTTCCGCGAGACGCCGCAGCGCCTGGGCAACACGGGAATCACGGGCTTCGATATCCTGGATCTTCACCAGCAATTGATCCAGATCCGCTGTGATGACGGCTTCTCGCATGGCGTCGATGAGGTCTTGTGGCCATCCCGCCAGAGACTCGGGTATCAGTTCAGTCGTCTCATCCTGAGCCACCGCTGTCGGGTGTTCGGCGTAAACGTACTTGACTCCGACATGGGTCTGAATCTTTTGAAACAGATCTCCGTCCCTGAATGGCTTGCTGATAAAGTCATCGGCCCCGATCTCAAGCAGTTGCTGGCGGTTTTCGTCCATGGCACTGGCCGTCACCGCGATGATCTTGGGATTCGCGCCGCCGGGCATCGCCCGGATCCGGCGGATCGCCTCGCGGCCATCCATGACCGGCATTCGGAAATCCATCAAAATCAGATGCGGCGCCCAAGCTTCAAACTCACGGACGGCCTCCGCTCCGTTGATCGCCAGCCGGATCTCAAAACCAACTGGTGTGAGGAGTTGTTCCAGGAGTTGCCGGTTATCGTCAATGTCGTCGGCAATCAGCACCCGGCATTTCGCCTGTCCGGGCTGCAGCCTGACGACATGCTGGGGCGTCTCTTTCGCCTGGACTGACTGTGCTTCGCCCTCATTCAAAGGCAGATGAATGACGAACTTGCTACCTTTACCAACCGCGCTGGTGACCGTGATGGCGCCACCCATCAGGCGCACAAATTCCTGACTGATGGCCAGACCCAACCCCGTGCCGGTCCCCGCCTGTTGCCCGGTCTTGGTTTGTTCAAAATGCCGAAACAACTTGGCCTGGTCGTCTGAAGAAATGCCTGGACCGGTATCTTCAATTTCGATCCACAACATGGGACCTGATTGCCCTTCGTGGTCCGCCCGAACGCGGACGCCGACGCCGCCATGCTCGGTGAACTTGACGGCGTTGCCGAGTACATTGATGAACACCTGCCGTAGTTTGTTGATATCGGTCACGATGTATTGGGGGACGTTATCGATCATCTCTACGGAGAACGACAATTTTTTCTCGTTCGTTCGGACACGGAACATCATTTCCAGGTCCTTGAGCAGCACGCCCAGGTCGAACGTGGATAAGTTCAGTGTCGTGCGGCCGGCTTCGATTTTGGACATCTCCAGGATGTCGTTGATCAATGCCAGCAGATGCTCGCCGCTACGGTTAATGGTTCCGAGGTACTGGCATTGCTGGGGAGTCAGATCTTGATCGCGGAGCATCAACTGAGAGAATCCGAGAATGGCATTCATCGGAGTGCGGATTTCGTGTGACATATTGGCCAAAAAGACGCTCTTGGCGCGATTAGCCTGCTGCAGTGATTGTTCATAACGTTTGCGTTCGGTGACATCGCGAGCGGCTGCGAAAACGCCCTGCAGCTTCCGGTCTCGATCGTGAAAGGTGGAGGCATTGTAGGACACGACGGTTTCCTTACCATCCCGGGCTCGCGCCGTCAGTTCGTAGTCGGTCAATTTGCGTTCACCCAGGACCAGTTTGATTCCGGCCTCGGCTCGTTCTGGGTCTGTGAAGTAGTCCTTAAACGGCGCGCCGATCAGTTCGTCTCGCGTGCATCCCGTCAGCGCTTCCATCTGTTTGTTGACGTCGGTGATGATTCCGCGCGGATCGGTAGTAATCAGAGCATCGATGTTCGATTCAATCAGTGAACGCGTATAGAATTGCTGATCGCGCACTCGCTGATCCAACACCATTCGCTCGGCTTCCACTTGCTTACGGGCGGTATTGTCAGTACCGATCAGCAGATAACCGATAATTCCCCCTTGTGCTTCGCGCAGCGCGGTGACCGAAACAATGGCCGGAAAACGGCTGCCATCCTTGCGGATGTAAGTCAATTCGTAGATGTCCTCGATCCCCCGCGATGCCTTGAACACCAATGCCTCAAAGCCGGGAGTGATCGTCGTTCCCAGTTCGGCGCTCAAGGCTTTGGCTCGCGTGATCACTTCCTGAGGATCAGAAATGTCTGCCGGGGTGATTTTGTTCATCACTTCGGGTCCCGCATAGCCCAGCATCCGCTCGGCGCCTACGTTGAAAATCTGAATCACACCCTTCTCGTCGGTGGCGATGCTGGAAAAATTGGCGCTGTTGAAAATGGCGTTCTGCAAGGCGCCCGCCTTGAGTAACGCCTCTTCGGCCTGCTTCCTCGCGGTATTGTCGGTGCCGATCAGCAGATAGCCGATAATGGCACTTTGATCGTCCCGCAGCGCCGTGACGGAAACGACGGCCGGAAAGCGACTGCCATCCTTGCGGATGTACGTCAGCTCGTAGATGTCCTCGATCCCGCGAGCGGCCTTGAAGACCAGCGCCTCAAAGCCCGGGGTAATCGGCGTGGCGAGTTCCAGGCTCAACGCGGCGGCCCGGGCGATCACTTCCTGCGGATCGGAAATGTCAGCCGGTGTGATCTTATCCACGACCTCAATGGCTGCGTAGCCCAGCATTCGCTCGGCGCCGACGTTGAAAATCTGAATCACACCCTTTTCGTCGGTGGCGATGCTGGAAAAATTGGCGCTGTTGAAAATGGCGTTCTGTAATGCGCTCGCCTTGAGGAGTGCCTCTTCGGCCTGTTTCCGGGCCGTATTGTCGGTGCCGATCAACAGATAACCGATGATCGTGCTTTGATCGTCGCGCAGTGCCGTAACCGAGACAACCGCCGGAAAACGACTACCATCCTTACGGATGTAAGTCAGCTCGTAGATGTCTTCGATCCCGCGCGCGGCCTTGAAAACCAGTGCCTCGAAGCCCGGAGTGATCGGCGTGGCGAGTTCCAGGCTCAAAGCGGCGGCACGGGCGATCACTTCCTGCGGGTCGGAAATGTCGGCCGGCGTAATCCTGTCCACTACCTCGATGGCCGCATAGCCCAGCATCCGCTCGGCGCCGACGTTAAAAATCTGAATCACACCCTTCTCGTCGGTGGCGATGCTGGAAAAATTGGCGCTGTTGAAAATGGCGTTCTGCAAGGCCCCGGCCTTGAACAGCGCTTCTTCCGCCCGCTTCCGCGCCGTCACGTCTTCCATGGCCAGCACCAGCAGTTCGCCGTGATGCCCCGCCGCGAGCTTGCGGGCGTTGAGTAGCATGACTCTGCGGCCGATCGACGGAAAAGTGTGTTCGAGCTCAAAGTCGTCAAAGACCGAACTCTTGGGGACGATGTCCTCCAGCAACGTCCGGAGGTCGGGGATGTCCCATTGACCGTTGCCCAACTCATATATCAAGCGGCCTTCAGTCTCGGCCGGCGAGACGTGGAACGTCTGATAGAAGGCACGATTCGCGGACCGGACGCGTAGCGTGGCGTCGAGAATCAGCAGCGGCTCGCGTACGGTATCGACAATATTCTGGGCATAGGTTTCAATCGCCTCCCGATCCAGAGTTCGTTCCATAATAATCCGATTCACAAACCACTCAAAACTCGTGACTGACGGTTCATCGGCGAAAGCTCGCCTCGATCAATTGGCGCAAAAAAAAACCGACAAGGCGGAAGACCCAAAGATCTTCCGCCTTGTCGGTTTACTCTTTAATTCGCCCGCCAGCACGAGGCCGGATTGCGCTTTATTTAGTCATCCGATGGTGTCGAGAACGAATTCCTGCAATGCAATTCGTCTGCCAACTCGATTTAAATCATGGTATCGCATTCAATACCAGATCAATTCACTTTATCGATATGCTAATTGGAACGCAATGAGCTTGTTATTCTGCGATATTTTATACTTCAAGCAGGGGCGAGCGAGCTGCTCGGAGTTGACGATGACAGGGGGAGAGAAAATTGAGATTCTGAAACAACTCTTTCACCAAGTCTCCAACCTCGGAGTTCTCTCGTGGGGTTCGTCCGGAATTGGAAGCGCATCCTGGGGACAGATGGGCAAGCGTCTTCCACAAGTGCCTGAACGCCAATGGTAATAAAAATTGCGAACGGCTCAAGGCGGGTCACGCCTTACGGCCGAAGAGCTCGGCCTGCAAGGCGAACCCACTCACATCCATTTCCCGCGCTCTTTTCCTGGAAATCATCAGGAATCCTCGCAAACAGCGCTGGATGTCATTCCGCACCCGAGGTAACTGTGTCACGCTCGGGTGGTCGGACAGGCAAACGCGAATCGCAGGCGAAGGTCGCCCGCACGCGTGAGTCGCCGACGAATCCGCAGGAGACACGAACACGGCAGCCAAGAAGAAGACCACGACCGCGACGAACACGATGACCACCAGCGGCGAGACCTTGAAGTTCGCGAAAGGCGCGTTCTACCAGGACCGGAAGGGCGACGTTTGGGTTTGCACGAACGTCAAGCAGAAGAAGGTTGGCGACTTTCAATTCGCCGTGATGATGCAACGGACTGAGGGAGGACAACTGGTTGGCGAGGCGACGGAGGAACTGGTCGACTCGTTTGCCAAACAGCTGACCGCGGCCGAGTTGAAAGAGTACCGCGAGGTGTGTCAGCGAGAACGGGAAGCCGAAGACGCTGGTAAGTCCATGCCGGCAACAACGACGAAAGCCAAGTCGGCCAAACAGCCCGCGGCGACCACGGAAGGCTCCGACGAACCCAAGACCAAGAAGGTCACGAAGACCAAGCCCGCCAGCGACCAGCCCAAGGTCAAGAAGATGAGCGCTCTCGACGCTGCCGCCACGGTTCTCGGAGAAGCCACCGAATCGATGGGCACGAAAGAGATGATCGACGCGATGTCCGCCAAAGGGTATTGGACCAGCCCGGGTGGCCAGACGCCTCAGGCGACGCTGTACGCCGCGATTCTCCGGGAGATCAACGTGAAGGGCGTCGAGTCCCGGTTCGCCAAGACGGATCGCGGTCGGTTTGGGCTCAATACGGTGGCGAGCGAGGCCGTTGTTGCCCCGGC
>JAQGHT010000024.1 GCA_028291565.1 Planctomycetaceae bacterium
CCTGCAAATTGAAACTTCCAATAGGATCGCGAATGTGACCATCGAAGGCGTTCACCCGGGCTCCGTAATCATCAAGCTCGCCAATCGATACGTCCTTGTCATCGTAGACGCCCACATAGGGATCAGCCTGTCCCGCGATCCGTTCGGAATAGACTTCGAAACTGTATTCTCCCGCTCCGTTTTCCGGTATGTCGATTTCGAACCAATCGGCATCGCGCGGTTTGTCAAATTTTCCGGCCACAACGACAGGCAGGCTATTGAGCTTTTGCGGTTGCTGTCGGTCATCATTAGGCTCTGTGTCCAACGTGACTGCCTGGTCCGTGACAAGCAGACATGCGGGATGCAAAGCACCCTTCAGCGGACTTCCTGGACTGTTGATGGGAACTCGAATCTGATAACCGTTCAACATGAACGTCGCGGCTGTGGGGGCCACGCTGTGATCGAGCGGGTGTTCAAGGAATGTGAACTGCCGAACGCGTGCCAGTTCAGATGGCACGGTGAGTGGAAACGTGATCTCATCCAGATTCGGTGGAATGCTCGGATTGCTGTCTTTCAAGTTTCGGCCATATGCTTTCAGTTGGACCGTCTGGCCCTCCTGAACGACCGGCGGAAAGACGTTTTCGACTTGCGGCAACGTGGTGATCACGAGCCGATAAGGCAAGCCACCGCGGTAGATCAAGTCGTGGACAATCACCGAATACTCGCCATCTTCCGCGGCGGCGTAATCAATGAATGGGTCTCGACCATGGTAATCGCCGCTCGAGGCGAGAATCTGGCCTGAAGCACTATTCAAGATCAGATTGGCATCCAGCTGAGAAGCCAGTTTCATGGCCTGGCAGTCGATTGTGACCCGCTGTCCGCGCTTCAATGTGAATTTAAAGACGTCCTGCCCGTTCCCATCCGAATTGCCATTGATGGCGGAATTCATGGGGACTACCTGGGCTTGAGTTTGTTCATTGTTTGGTTCGACCTCGGCAACGTCCAGCAGGCCTTGTGTGACGGACAGCAGGCGGGGGTTGCTGACTCCGTACTTTCCCACCATCCGCACTTCGTAGGTCGCGGCGGGGATATCAGGCTTCGCGGTGATTTTGAATCGGCCCGGTTTCACCATCTCGGCTGAAAGTCCTGGATTGTCGAACGACAATGCCGTGACGTCGTCGGTGTCACGCCCGATGGCCTCGAATTCCAGGGAAGTGCCTGCGCCCAAGCCGAGCGGTTGAATGCGATCCATGCGGATGGATGGCAGTTCGGCCTGCACGGCTATGGGGCAAGACAGGCAAATCACGACGAGCAGCTGAAAAGTGCGATGGGAATAGGTCATAATGAAACGAATTGACGTTTGGGTGAGGCGGGAGTTGCAGGCTCCGGGAGGCCGGTTTACCGTTCGTAAATCGGCAGGAAGCGATAGTTCAAGGCCAGGGCCAACATCGACATCGCAGTGCCCAGTCCCGGGCCGTGATCACTTTTCACGCTGCCGTCTGCTTGCTGGGCCGCCTTCAATTGCCGGACCAGGAGTTTGTTCCATTTTTCCCAAGCCTCGACGTTGCCTTGGAACAATGCCTGCGCCTGGTAGTAGCGGGCATATTCCGGCCACTGATTGGGCTGGGTTTCAATGCGGGCACTCAGGTACGCGATTGTGGCCTTGAATTGCGGTAAATCCTTACGGTGCGCGATGGAATAAACCAGAGTGCCGATCGAAATGCGAGCGATTGACTCGTCGAACCCACCAAATCCGCCAGCATAAGCCACTTGACCTGACTTGGATGTCATTGCCTTGAAATAGCTGATTGCTCGATCAATGGCGACGTCGGGGACTTCGATTCCTGCATTGCGAGCAGCGAGCAATCCCACCAGCACGGAACCGCTGACGGAAGTGTCGGAATCATTACTTTCTGGCGAATACCGCCAGCCTCCCTGCGAGTTCTTCTTTTGCGAAGTTAAAGCCGCCCGGACTGCCAGTTCCAAGGATTGGCCAATGGAAATGTGATTTTCCCCCTTTGCCGCGTCCGTCCACAGATGTCGGTCATCGACAGTTCCATAGGCTTCAGACAGGGCCAACATGGAGAATCCGTGATGGTACATGCTGCTGCCGATGATGCCCGTGTTGGTGTTTTGTGTTGAAATGATGTTCCGCAGCGCGCGGCGCACATGATTGCTGTAGAGACCGAAATTCGGGTCTTCTCCTGAGGCCAGAAAGACCATCATGGCCAGTCCGGTGATACCTGGCCCGGTGTCACCCCCTGGCCAGCTGCCATCTTCCTTTTGAGAGGTCGCGAGATATTGCAGTCCCCGGTCATACAGTTCCCGAACGTCACGCGGGACAACCTCTCCCGAGCGAGCCGTAGGCAATTGAGCCTGAGCCGAATTGCCGACCCACAACACGGCGACGATCGCCAAACCGACGCACGCGGATTTGACGCTCTGTTGTTGGCTCAAGAACTGGAATGGTCTGTGGAATAAGTACATGTTTTAAACCTTCACGCCCGGAATGGAGCAGCCCACACTGTGGGGAGCGACGGCAGCAGTCACTATCTGCCGACATTTCCCCGACATCACTGGTCTGAAATGCTTTGCTTATACCGCACACGGTTAAGAATGAGACGTTTCATCGCGGGGATCAGTATTGAAAACGACTCATTTGTGGCCGCGAACAGCACAAAGCTTCAAAGCTTTCCCATTGTGCCTGATTCAGCGCTGACTTCCAAGCCGATTCGCGGATTTGAGTTTTCGGGAGGTGGAATTTCGGTGAAAGGTGTCGATACGAATGCACCGGTCCCTGGCTGGCTATCCCCGCGCCCCCTTGAACTTCTTTTTCAGGCAATCCCATTGTGACTGATCAAGAACTGACTTCCAAGCCGTCTCGGGGAGTTCCCCCAGCTTTCTCAAAGCCGTCGTCGGATTCCCCAGCGAAATGCGGCGTTCGTCCAGCATTTGTTTCCGCAGCATGTCCGAGATTTGACCCGCTTGCTGATTGTCTCGCAATGGAGCTTCGGCTGCTAACTCGATGCGGATAAAATCACCGAGAGACAACCAATACTCTTCAATCCGGTAGACTTCGGCCGCATTGTCGACAAATGGTACGGGGATCATCGCCAACCGCTCAGTTTTCAGCAGGCGATTGAGCGTTTTGCCGTACAGGCTTTGGCCGTGTCGAAATGGGAAACCCAAATAAGCCCGCCGTAGCAAACCCGCGGCGGTATCGAACTCCACAAACTGTCGAGGATTCAGATTTCGGTTGCAAGACTGTGCCTTCAGCTGTTCCAGGCGTTCGAAAAATCGCAAGTTGTCCACTCTTCCCGCTAGCAGCAGCTTCTGCTTGTATTCAACTTTGAAATGATAGGCCGCGCACGTCTGCTCGACTTGCGCCTTCAGAATGACGTCCAGGAAGGAAGCACGCTTAAATCGAACCAGGTCACCGAAAACGCGAATTTCGAGTTCAAGATCAGTGATTCTCGCGACTCCCAGCTCGGCGGGAGCCTCAATCACTTCTGCTTCTTCGTCGTCAGCTTCAGCTTGCGAGTAAACTGTCTGGGGGCTGAAACAAACCGGAATGAGTAGCGCCAGGAAAACTGCGGCGTGACACAAGGGGAATGTCATCCTTCTCATTAGGCTGCGTGACCTGCTGTACAAGAATATTAGTGTCATGCTGTGCACTCCTTTGAACCAAGCGATGAGTTCACAGCGAATCTGGATGATTCATGTTCCGATACAAGCCCGAAGCGCTCGTTTTGAAGTTGGA
>JAQGHT010000039.1 GCA_028291565.1 Planctomycetaceae bacterium
TTTGGGCACAGAGTGGTACCTGTTGAGCTGGTTGTCCCGACGCTCTCCAGGCGCGAGGATTCCGCTCGGGATTTCACTGGCAATTCAGTCTGCCGGTATTGTGATCATGCTGGCGGGATACGTGACGGGCGGAGCGGCGGCAATCCCGCTGGTCGCGGCTGTCGTCGGAGCCACACTTGCAACTACTCTGCTCTCGCGACATTCCGATTTGCAGGGTGCGATTGGAATCGGTCTCGTGGGGCTATTCGGCTTGTTATTCATCGGCCGCTTTTTCGGTGCGGTCTCCACGGCGGCTGCCTTGACGATCATGCTGGCTCCGCTGTTGTGCTGGCTGTTGGAAATCCCGTTTTTGCGGCGCCAGAATCAATGGTTGGTAGGGATCTGCAGTTTGTTGCTGGTGGCGATTCCCCTCGTGGTTGTGCTGATTCTCGCAAAACGCGATTTTGATCGACACACCGCCCCGTTGTTAGGGCAGCTTGGACCGGGACTTCAAACCAATGGCGAGCGGTGGGCATGAGACTACTTGTCCTTCGCCGACCCTCGCGTCAAAACACTGAAAACAACATCGCCTGAGCTGAGCGGATCAGCCAGGCACGGTCGTCCGGCGACAGCTCCCCTTTTTTCAGGATTTGGGCCATCTTATCGCGCGCCTGGGTCACAATATAATTCTGAATCCCGGTCAATTTTCTGGTGCCCTGACGGTCGGCTTGCAGCAGCAGTTCTGTAATTCGATGCAGTGTTCGCGCCTCTTCCAGATCGGGCAGCGGAGTCGTGATCCAGGCCGGTGGAGTTGCCGTGTCCGCGGAGTGTCGCATGACATGCAGCACGACGTTTGAGATTGCGGCCAATTGTGTGTAGTTCAGTTTGTCGGCCGTGTCTTGTGGAGAATGATAGTCAGGATGCTCGCCGGTCGAGAAAAAGAGAAACGGCACCTTTTCATCTCGAAACGGACCGTAGTCGCTGCGGGTCCCTACGATGTCCGCACCCAATCGAGCCAATTCCAGTCCGGGCGGTGGCGAAAGCGTCTTCAATAGCGAAGTCATTCCCGTGCCATGTTCGCTGCCCATGACGAAAACCGCGGGAAACGGCAGATCGCCCAATGTTCGCCCCAACAAATCCGCAGTGATAAAGAGTTTGACCCTGGTCAACGGCCAGGGCGGGTGCGCGGCGAACCATTTCGATCCCCAGAGCAAGCGTTCTTCCAGGTCGAAGCCCACGAATGCAATGCTGCGCCGCGGCCGCCGTTTCCCCGCTGCGAATTGACGGGCCACTTCCAGCATCATGGCCACACTGCTGGCGTTATCATCAGCCCCGGGATAAATTCGACCATCGCGGACACCCAGGTGATCGTAGTGCGCTCCGAGAATGACGATCTCGTCCCGCAGTTGCGGGTCAGTGCCGACCAACATTCCACCCACATTCAGGCCCCAGATTGGCAACGAGCCGTCTGGTTCACGCGGGCCAGGAACTTTTTGCATAAACTGGTCATCCCAGAGCGGTTTCAGCTCCAGGCGTTTGAATTCCTGGACGAGGTATCGCGCAGCCAATTCGCGACTTTTGGGCGAACCACGCCCTTCCAGTTCCGGACTGGCGAGATATTCCACGTGCTTTCGTAACGGCTCAGGCTGGATCACGCTGGCGATTGAAGTTTTCGCAGGTTTCGAGATTGACGCGTCCTCCGCAAAGCCGCAATGCGCCACGCAAACCAGCGCCAGCAGAGTGCAAATCGAAAACATCCGTGTCATAGAGATTCTCTGGACGGGTTAATTCGCGTGTTGGAGTTCAAACATTATATCGCGCGCGGTTGAGAATGAGACGTTTGAGCGCGGAGATCGGCATGGAAAAACACTCATTCGTGGTCGCGAACAGTATATACCGCGCACGATTGAGAGTGAGACGTTTGATCGCGGGGATCAGCATGGGAAAACACTCATTCGTGGTCGCGAACAGTAAAAAGTCCTCGAAACAAACGTCTTTTCAGGCCATTGTCGCGTGATGTGAACTGGTCTCCGGATTGAATCGGTGCGGCCAGAGCCTTGGCGAACATGGCAAACTTGGCGTCGGTGTCATCAGCCATGTGGACCAGGAACGCTTCGGGCGTATGCGGGGCGACGGGTGAGCCCCATTCCGGCAGATTCTGATGAGCGACGATAATGTGTTCCAGACGTAGCAGGGTTTCGGGGTTGAGGTCGGGGACCTCGCGGGACTTGTCCCGGACCATGTCTCGTCCCAATAGGATATGTCCGATCAGGCGTCCTGCGGCCGTGTAATCCGCCCCGCTGGGCTGGTGATCGAGTTCGAGAGTTTTTCCGATGTCGTGCAGTATGGCTCCGGCGACAACCAGCGATATCGACAGCGGAGGAGTCAAATCAGGATAATAGTCAGCGTATTTGTTCGCGAAATACACAGCCGTCCGAGTCACAGAAAGGACATGTTCGAGATAACCGCCAATAAACGAATGATGGTTCCGGGACGCCGCCGACATCCGCTTGATCAAGTCCGCATGATCGTTCACCAGTCCCAGTACGAGTGCTCGGAGGGGGACTTCTGAGATTTGTTGTTCGGCGATGTCAACCAATTCGGCGAACATGGCCTCGATGTCAAAGCGAGTCCGATCGAAGAAATCATCCGGGTTGAAGCCTTGCTGGCGGTCCGCCTCGTCGACGATGCGGATGCGATCGATTTCAATCTGCGGACCATAGTTGTTTTCCGTGTAACTGCAGCGAATTTTATAGAATTCGCCGACTGTCCACTTCGATTCGCAATCTGGAAACCAACCCGTATCGTTCCAGATCATCGCCGTGGCGACGCGTTTCGCATCGCGAAATCCCACCCGGTAGTACGGCTTACCGTCGCGCGTCTTGGATGCCTCTTTCGTTGCCAGCAATGCAAAACAATCGCCCTGTTCCCCCGCAACAAATTCGCACAGCCGAACGATCGAAGGAATCAGCGTCATAATGGTCATTGTCTAAATACGAGGCAGCTCGAGCAGCACTGTGGGCGAGTCTCTCCGAGACTCGCAACCTGTCTCGCCAGAGACAGAGTTTGACTGTCATGAATTTCCAGAAACGCCACGTAGATCCTGCATCAAAACAGTCTACACGTTTACCTTGGAATAGCAGAGATAAGCACCATTCGTCAACCCGGCTCGACCGGGATTGTCGGCAATGTATTGTCGATAGCGTCCGAATTGGTCTGGGCTGCGAATCAAATGGTCGAATTGTTCCACTTGCCAGAACTCAGCGGTTTTCTTGAGGTAGCGGTTGATTTGACGTGCCGTGAAGCGCTTCCACAAAGTGCATTGACTCCGGAGCAGGTCTTCGTTTCGAAACGCGACTAAAAGGTGGATATGGTTTGGCATGATCACCAGGTCCGTCAACAGATAGCGATCGCCGTCAAAATGGAGCAGGCTTTTACTCACTTCATTCGCCAATTCAGGATGTTTCAAAACACAGGCGCCGCGGCCCAGATCGAGTTCACGATCCCAACTGGTGAACAATGACCACTGCAACCGGCTCCTGGTATGCGGCGGAAGGTTTTTCAGCGCTGCTTTCCAATCCTGAGTCGGATCGATTCCCGAGTCAATCAGTAACTGGTTTCGTTCACTTTGAAACGCTGTTTTGGCACTTTCCGGAAACGAATCAACGGTACGCCACGTGATAAAGCAAACGGTTCCTGTCTGAGCCCAATGCGGTAGTTTTCCCCACGTGACCGTATAGTCCCGCTTGGGATCAAAGAATTGCAGATCCGCTTTAGGAATAGAATGATTCATGAAAATGCTCATTTGACACTGTAGGCGAGTCTCTCCGAGACTCGCAACCTGTCTCGCTAGAGACAGGTTGCGCCCAATCGAAGTCTGATTTCGATTGAAAAAAGTCACAGGGAGAAATTCTACCATCCAATTGAAACACAATGCCAACAGTTTCGACCTGATTGAGGAACAAAGTTTCGATGATCCAGTACGTCAATTTCTTTTCAGCTCGCACATTTCAATCTTTTTCGAGAACCCAAAGACCCTCCTACTCGCGCGTGAGTCGAAGAGTTTGCCTGGACGGCAAACTATTCGACTGCGAGTCTCGGAGAGACTCGCCTACAGGTGTTTTCTCACCTGGAACTTGGGTTTGGGTGAACTGGCAGCTAAACTAGTCAGGAAGGACGGAACGCCGAATACCTTAAAAAAAGACGAGCGAGACTACAGGATGAAGACGCGACGGAGCGAAGCGGCAGCTACGGGAGCGGGAGCGCTGAAAATCCTGGAGACGCCCTTGACGGTGATCGATTTCGAGACCACGGGACTCGATGCCGGCATTGATCGCGTCGTCGAAGTGTGTGTGGCACGAATCGATCCCGGACAGCCTCCGAAAATCATTCTGGATACCCTGATCAATCCCGGTCGCCCGGTTGACGCCACGTTCATTCATGGCATCACTGATGCCGACGTGCGGCATGCTCCACGTTTCGCTGACATCGCCGGCGACCTTGTGGAAGCCCTCAGCGGTTCTGTTGTCACGGCCTATAATGTCTATTTCGATCTCAAATTCCTGCGCGATGAACTCGGGCGATGTGGCGTTGTGCAAGTCCCGCCCCATTTGTGTCTCATGTATCTCAAACCACTGTTGGGATTGGGAGTGAAATGTGGCCTTCGAGAAGCCTGTCGCGAATTGGGAGTGTTGCACACCGGCGAGCATTATGCCGCTGTCGACGTGGCGGCCTCAGCGAAAATACTGGTGCGGTACCTGGAAGAGATCAAGCAG
>JAQGHT010000081.1 GCA_028291565.1 Planctomycetaceae bacterium
GTCGCCTTCACGATCTTTTTGAGTCGCCACATCTAGTCGGCTGGAATCTCGACGGTGATCGATTTTGGGTTGGTGCTTTGGCATTATAAGCCTTTGTTATTTTGTCGACAGCGTTTTCCAATGAACAGCGTACGCAGTCTGCAAAACATTTAGGTCGAGTCGCGACCACTTTCCGAAACCCCTGAATCCCCCCCCGCATGTTTTTAATTCCTATTTTTTCTTTGTGCCTCGTTTCCTCTCCATCTCGGCCGTGAACTCGAGTATTGCAGTTGCGTGGGCTGCCGACACGTGATTCGTGGCCGCGAGCTCGTCATAAATAATTGTGGATGGGCTTCCCGCTGATGCATCTAGGTCCGCATTGAGCTTCTAACCATCCGTCGGGCTAAACAAAAATACTTCCAAATCGTTCGGATTCAGGAAAGTCTCGCAGAACCAATTGAGCCTCCGCATTGAGGGGAATGAATCTCACCCGTTACTTAAGCTGCATATTGTGATATCGCGGGATGGATTCCCAGACTTCGGGCGTCTTGTTCAGATCGCCGTCTCCAACGTAATGGACGTCGATATGTTTTCTGCCGTGAAGGCAAAGAACCTACTCGACATGCCAGGAAAGATTCGCTTGGGGCCGATTGAATCAGTTAAATTTCAAGCGAACCCGATTTCATCGAGACTTGGATAGTTTTTACCGATACCTCCAGGAGCAAGGATTGCGCTCTGCCATCAACTCTTCTGGCGTTGGAACGGATTCCATTTAAATGAGACTTGGTCACGAATGTAATTCTGTTGATTTGAGTTCGCAGCCAAAAATTGGATCGCGAATCCACAGAAGCTGCTAGACAATATCAGGATGTGACCTAGGTTTGAGTGACACTATGGAAATTGCAGGGTTTTAAGGGCCAATTTCTCTTCTTTCCGGTTGCCCTTTGCGATTCGAAGCGCGCAGTCCTGGTTCGGAAATTCCCCGTTTCCGTTCTCTTTCCAACTTCCAACTTCCGACTTGTCGCAATCAGTATCAGAGCAATATTCCCACCGTGAAAACTTATCACAGTGAGAAATATTTTGCCTGATGCTGGCGAATCGCCGTCTCCTAACCTCTGTGCTTACGGCTTAAGACGTTTCAACAAGTCCTCGCTTCATCCAATATATCAAAACCATGACTTCTTGTTGCGCAATGGAGTTCGGGTTTGATGACGCAGTCAGTTTGCAATTAGATTTGAGTGATCTCTCATGTTATTGATTTCCTGGCTTTCATCCTTTCAAGACTTCATTTCAGGCAAGTCAGGCAATCCAAGTGTTCGGGGAAAGAAGCGGCGGTGTCGTCCGGCAGCCCAATTGCAAGTCTACCCACAGCTAGAGTTGCTCGAAGACCGTTCGCTTCTGTCGGGGTTTTCGGAATCGGTCAGTGCACTCAACATCAATCTGGTTGCTAACGAGCATGTTGCGATTAATGCAAATGGCTCGAGCTATACCCTTTCTCTCGATTCCGGCCAGATCTGGACCGGCTCCGATAGTGCTAATGTTTCGGGAAACGGAACTGGGACAATAACGGTGACCAGCGCGGGCATTTCGATTTTTCATACCGTCAACGTGACAGATTCCGGATCAGGAACCAGCGTCACTTTTGTAAACAGTGGATCGAATTCGTATTTCGCCGATTTTTCGGTGGTGTTGGACGACATTGCCGCCGGAACAATCACGTTTACCGGCTCTTCCACGTTTGATCATGCTTTGTTGTCCGCAACCACCACGCGAAGCATTCTGGTCGACACGGGATCGATCGTTACCACCGTCGACGGAGGTTTGACGTTGTCCGCCAATCAGCAAGTTGTCCCCACGTCGGGAGACTTTGTTGGCGTGAATGTCAATGGGGGGCAACTTATCGCGACAGGAACGAGTCAGATCACATTGGTAGGAAAGGGGGGAACGGGAGGTGGTTCGCAAATTGGGGTCGAAATAACCAACGGTGCGATTTCCAGCAATAACCAGGTCAGTATTACTGGTTTGGGGGGGGCGGGAGTTGGGGACGGGAACGACGGTGTGAATCTGACCGCGAACTCACAAGTTGTAACAACGGGCGCAAGTATAATTGTCACCGGAACTGCTGGTTCTGGGACAAGTGTCGGCATTGAGATGTCAGGGGCCGGTTCTTCTGTGACGAATTCGGCATTGGCGGGTGCCAGCATAGCGCTTTACGCGGATCGGATTGATTTGCAAAGCGGCACCGTGTCCACCACAGCCACCGGGACGGTGTCCGTGTCACCGCTGACAGCGGGGACAACTATTGATTTGGGATCCGCTCTGGACAATACCATCAATACCCTGGAACTGTCCGACATCGAATTGGATCTGATTTCCGCAGGAAACCTTAACATCGGAAATGCCAGTGCCGGCAATATCACCGTCAGTGCGGGCATCACGCGTCCCGCTCTTACGAATGTGCAATTGACAAGCAATGGAGCCGTCAATTTCGCGGCGGGCTCGATCGACACTTCTGGAGGCCAACTATCCATCATGCCTGGGAGTGCTGGTGTCGGTATTGCCAATTCGGGAGTTGATGCGAGCGTTGGCCCTTTACCAGCAACCGGACTGGTCTTCGCTGCAGGGACGAATTTGAATGTCAGCATCAATGGGAACATCGCTGACAGCACTTACCAACAGTTGCAAGTTGCTGGTTCCACAACATTGACAGGACTCAATTTGCAATTGAGCGGCAGCTATACCCCCGTTACCTCCGACTCCTTTGAGATTGTCGACAATGATGGTGCGGATCCGATTGTCGGAACGTTTAATGGTTTACCCGAAGGGGCATTTGTCAGCGTTAACGGTGTGACAAAAAAGATAACCTACGTGGGTGGCGATGGTAATGACGTGGTGTTGATGAATCTGACACTGACAGCGGCGCTGTCTGCTGGGACCTTGACGATCACTGACCGAGATCCCGTCGAGAAGAATAACAATCTGACGGTGTCGAGTAGCGGCGCCAATTTGATGATTACAGACGCCGTCGAGCAATTCACAGCGGCGCCTGCTGGAGGCACGCTCAGTAATGGAAATCGAACCCTTACCATTCCGCTCAGTTCCGTGACCGCAGGACTGATTCTAAATACCAGAGGAGGCGATGACACGGTCACTCTGGATCTCACCGGCGGGAACGCCATTCCGGGCGGAGGCATCAGTTTTAACGGCGGTGCCCAAGCGACCGCGATCGGAGATCGATTGCAGATTGTTGGCGGCAGTCAAGGGACGGTTACATACAACTACACCAATGCCAATGATGGAAGTATCGTGATGAGCAGCTTTGGGACGGTGAACTATACCGGCCTTGAGCCCATTTCGAACGACGGCGCTGCCACGGATGTCGTTTTTAATCTCACTGCAGCAGACGATGCGGCGGAGTTTGTTGATGACGGGATCGGAGGAAACGATATCGCCCGCCTGGTCAGCAATAACAACAGCTTTGAGCAGACAGACTTCTCGCTACCTACTGGCAGTTTAACGATCAATACGGGGACCGGCCACGACTCGATGACCATCACGAATGTTGACGGTTTGGCCGCATCATTGACGGTCAACGGAACGGCCGGTTCCGCGGATGTTTCGGGGAGCGCGAATCTGTCGCTAGGGGCGGGCAAGAATCTTTCCATCGTGACTGCGGGGAATGTGAATCTTTCGGGTGTTCTGACGGTCCCTGGCACAACGTCGGTCACTGCGGGAACCGGCGGTATTTCGCTCGCCAATCCGGCCAATACTCTTACCGGCGCCGTCTCCTTGAGTAACAGCGGCAGTAGTGACGTCACTGTCGCAGCCGCGAATACAATCTCTCTGGCCAGCGTTTCCGTCGGCACCGGGACCTTGAACGTCACGGGTGTTGGAATATCCCAGTCTGGTCCCGTTGTTCAGGCGACCGGTGCGACCGGTGCCGCCTTTAATGGCGGAGCGGGTGTGATAACACTGACCAATCCCAGCAATGATTTCACAGGCCCCGTCTCTCTCAGCAATTCGGGCACGAACGCAGTCAGCCTGATTGACACCAACGCAGTGATCTTGGGCGTCTCGAATCTTGGTTCGAGCACCCTGACGGTTTCTGCAACGGGCATCACGCAAACCGGCTCTGTGGTTCAGGCGGCTGGCGCGGGAACGGCAACATTCAATGCCGGCGCTGCCGCATTGACTCTTACCAACTCGGGCAATGATTTCACTGGCTTGGTGAACCTCAACAATAGCGGCGCGAATGACGTGGCTGTCACCGACAGCAATGCTATCACGTTGGGAACGCTAACCATCGGCACGGGGGCTCTGACCGTGACCGGGGTCGGCATTTTTGAAGCCGCCGCCATCGTTCAGCCTGCCAGCGCTGGCAACGCGACCTTCAACGGCGGCACCGGGATTATCAATCTTTCCACCAATGGCAATGATTTTACTGGGGCCGTTTCTCTGAACAACAGCGGAGCGAATCCAGCCAGCGTCACTGATTTGAATGCCATCCTGCTGGGACCGTCCCTATTGGGGCAGAATCTGACTGTCACATCAGGAGGGACCGTTACGCAGTCCGGGGTCATTTCCGCCGGGAATCTTTCCGTGGCCTCCGTCGGTGGTATTAATCTCACGACCTTTACCAACACTGTGACTGGTTTCTCTGCGTCCAATACAACGAGCGGAAATATTCAATTATTAAATGACGAGACGTTGGTCCTGACCTCCGGAAATGTCATCAATAGTGCTTCGGGAGGGACAATTGTCGTTACAAATTTTGGCAATCTGTCATCAACCGGTACGGTGAACACGAACAACGGGGCAATCACCGTCGATGCGACGGGGGTGAGCAATCTGACGATTGGCGGCGCGGTCAGTTCCGGGACGAATGCAAATATCATTCTGAGCGCCGATCAGACGGTAACGCTCAGTGCCAATGTGACAACGCTCGGGACGGGGACGCTGACAGTCGGTGGAGACTCGATCACCAACGCGGAAAACATCCTGGTCAATAACGGAGCGGTGATCAGTACTGTGGACGGAAGAATTCGTTTCCGAGCGAATGCTTCTGTCGGAACCAGTGGGACAATTGCCGGAATTGCGGTGAATTCCGCGACTGTCTCCACGTCGGGTATTGGTATACTGGATTGGCAAGGGACAGGAGGCACGGACGGTGGAATCGGCATCGATTTAACATCGGGGGCGCTGGTCCAGTCGACGGCGAGCGGTACGATTCAATTGGTAGGCACTGGCGGTAACGGAGTTGGAGCGGGCAACTATGGCATTGCGATTGACGGCGGCTCGGTCGTCAAGTCAACAGGCACCGCCTCTGTCACCTTAACCGGAACTGGCGGTGGATCAATCGCGGGTTCGACCGACAACGACGGTGTCAATCTGGGGGCGAGCGGAAGCGCCAGTATCCAAACAACAGGCTCGGGGACGATCCAGATTGTCGGGATCGCGGGTTTCGGAGGCCCTGCCAGTGGCAGTTTCGGTATCCAACTTGAGGATACGACGGGCGTCGCGATTACAACCAACAACAAGGCGCTACAACTGAACGCGGACAGCATGGCGATCGGGACGACACACCCCGTGATCACCGCTGGCACCAATACTGTGACTTTAATCACGCACCAAGACGGAACCAACATCGATTTGGGAGGCGGAGATTCCGCCGGAACGCTCGGGCTGACAGACGCAGAGTTGGATCGGATTACCGCGACGAATCTGGTCATTGATGCCCGCTCCAGTGGAGTCGTCAATACTTCCGCAAATATCACCCGGAGCGCGGCGACCAACATCACCATCGGCGGAAGACAAATCAACCTGGTCTCGGGATCCGTGAACAGCGCTGGCGGATCGATCGTATTCTCGCCCGCGGAAACTGTCCGAGCCAGTAATTCAGGCACGGATATCATCGGAAACCTTAGTTTTTCCAATCGGGCCGTAGGACGTTTCTCGTCTTCAGGAAATGGGTCGGTTCTCGATGTGGGAATTGGTGGAGCAACTGTTGACTCAGGTTATCAACAGTACAAAATAAGCGGTACGATCGATCTCACGGGTACGGACCTGCAACTCGACGGGGCATACATCCCATTGGCAGGTGATGTGTTCACAATTGTCTCGGCGACGAATATCACGGGTACCTTCAATGGTCTGCCCGAAGGGGCCACCCGAGGCTTCAATAATCGCGATCTGCAAATTCATTATACGGCCACTGGAGTGACCTTGACTGATGTGAATACGGCGAATTCGCCCGACGTCTCAGCGGACAATGCCTCCGTTCAAGCGAATGAATCGAATCCAAGTTTGCTGCACAATTCGGGCATTTTCTCCGATCCTCAAGGCGTTTCGACGGTGACGATCACTGCCAATTTTGGTTCCGTGACCCAAAACAATTCGACAGGCATCTGGAACTGGTCGATTGACTCGTCCGACGGACTGTCCTTGGCGACGGTGATTATTACCGCGACGGACACAAACGGTCATACAACAACAACCTCGTTCAACTACACAGTTTTCAACGTCGCCCCTACGATCGCGTTGAGCGGAAATGCCACTGTCAATGAAGGCTCGGTCTATACCCTCAATTTAGGGGCCATCACGGATCCCGGCATCGATACCGTGACCAATTACAGCATTGTCTGGGGCGATGGCGTCACCAGCAATTTCGCCGGGAATCCAGTCGGTGTCAATCGCAACCACACCTATGCCGATGGTCCCCATGCTTACACGATTTCAGTCACATTGACCGACGAGGATGGCACGTTCTCTGGAGCCGGAACGAAGAGTGTCACTGTGAACAACGTCGCTCCGACGATTACACTTTCAGGGAACGCGACGACCAACGAAGGGGCGGTTTACTCGCTCTCATTGAACTCAATCACTGATCCTGGCACCGATACCGTTTCCGCCTACAGTGTGAATTGGGGTGACGGGACCGTCGACAATTTTTCAGGAGATCCGACCGGCCTGGTCCAAACTCATACCTACCTGGACGGATTGAATAACTACACAATCGTCGTTAGTTTGACAGACGAAGACGGCACGTATCCGTCAGTGGGTTCACTCGCTGTGACGGTGAACAACGTCTCGCCGACGATCTCATTGACGGGGAATTCAACGACCAATGAAGGTTCGGTCTATTCGCTGACCCTGGGAACAGTCGTCGACCCCGGTGCCGATACGGTCTCCGCATATAAGGTCAATTGGGGCGATGGAACAATTCAAACCTTCGCAGGAAATCCTTCGGGTTTGACGTATACTCACACCTATGCCGATGGTCCGCAAAATCAGACAATCGTTGTCACGTTGACGGATGAAGACGGCACTGTGACTGGAGGGACATTGGGGCTGACGGTGAATAATGTCGCCCCCACCGTTGTCCTGTCGGGTAATGCGAGCGTCCAGGTCGGAAATTCTTATTCCCTGGGATTCAGCGGTGTCACTGATCCGGGTACTGACACTGTGACCGGATACAGTATCAACTGGGGTGACGGAACGATCGAGAATCTGGCTGGCAGCCCCGCCAATCTGACGCGGACGCACACATACACTCTCACGAATCCTTATGCCATCACGGTCACTCTGACAGACGAGGACGGCACGTTTTCGAATCCGACAACTCAGTCCGTGATCGTGACCGGGACTCTGTCGGCATCGCTGAGTACAGGCGTCCTGACGGTGGCTGATATTGATGCCACGGGCCGCAACAACAACTTGACCGTCAGCAGGACTGGCGCCAATTATGTGATCGCGGATGTCAACGAGCAATTCACAAGTGCGCCGGCAGGCGGGACGTTGAGCACGGATCATAAGACCTTGACGATTCCATCCGGATTGGTTTCCAGTCTGATTATTAACAGTCTGGCTGGAAATGATCTGTTGACTGTCGATCGCAGCACGGGCGATCCGATTCCGACTGGCGGTCTGACTTTCAACGGCGGAAATCCGACAACCGGGACTGGGGATCAACTGTTGATTGTCGGTGGCACGGCGACGGATACGACGTTTGGGTTTGTGAATACACAGGATGGAAGCGTGTCGCTCGACGGTGCGGTCGTCAACTATACGGGCGTCGAATCCGTTGCATCGACCGTGACGAGCACGAATGTGACATTGAATTACAGTACGTCGGCGGAAACGATTACCGTCATCGATTCCGGAACGGCGGGACAGACAAAGGTAACGTCAACGGCTGGCGAAAGCACGACCTTCGCCAATCCCACCGGGACGCTGACGATTAATGCGGGTGTGACTGGCGACGACGTGGTGACAGTCAACGGTTTTGGATCGGGATTCGCTGGCGCGCTCACGATTGATGGTCAAAGCGGAAACGATACTGTCAATTGGGCGACAACTCAAACTGTTGGATCGCTGTCGATTTCCGCTGAGACAATCTCATTACAAAACGATGTCACCACCACGGGAGATCAAGTCTATAACGGTCCGGTTAAACTGGCGGCCAGCCGAATTGTCACCGGTCAGAATCTGACATTCGCCGGAACTGTTGATTCGCAGTCGGCCAGCGTCGCGCTCAGCCTGAATCCCGCTTCGGGTAAGACGACAGATTTTCAGGCCGCCGTCGGCAGCCTCAATCCGTTGACAACTCTCACCATGACTGGCGGAGGCGACACGACGTTTGAAAGCACGCTTCGTACTACGGGAAATGTCACCCAATCCGGTGGTACCGGTACGACAACCTTGAGCGGGACAAGCGGAGCTGGCATTGGCGGGACTTTGTCTTTGACAACAAAGGCGATCACTTTTAATTCCGCGACGACGAATGTCGCCGGGGCGGTTACTCTGACTGCCGATGCCATGATCGTGGCTGCAGCACTGAATGCGGGGTCAAACACAGTGACCCTGGTTCAAGCCACGAATGGGACAACGATTGATGTGGGAGGGGCCGATGCCGTCGGTATCCTTGGACTGACCGACACGGAACTGGATTTGGTGACTGGTGGTACTATTCAGATCGGCAATTCCAACTCTGGAACGATTACTGTCAGCGCCGCCATCACGCACAGCAACAATCTGTCGTTGACGACAGGTGCGGGAGTTAATTTTGCTCAATCGGTGACGATGGCGTCGAACAAGTCATTAACGGTCAGTGCCGTCAGCACGATCAACCTCTCGACCTCGAGCTCGGACCTGGCGACCAGTGGCACAGGTGCCATGTTGCTCACAAGTACCGGGCGTAATATTTCGATGTCGTCAGGCTCCAGTCTGACGACCGTAAATGGCAATGTGACGCTCCAGTCGGCCAACAATGCCGCCACGGGGAATTTCGTCGGGGTGACCCTGGATGGCGCGGCCATTTCTTCGACCGGATCTGGAACTATTTCAGTGACCGGTTTCGGCGGTGATGACGTTACGACGGCAAATCACTACGGAATTGCGCTCAAAAATGCCGCGACGGTACAATCAACCGGAACGGGGACGCTGACACTGACTGGCACCGCGGGTGATGGCAGTTCGGGTTCGTCGGGCGTCTCCGTTCAATCCGGATCGCAAATCACATCCGTTGGGGGGCAGATCCAAGTCACGGGCAACGCCAGCACGCTGTCGTCCACGACTTCGTCACTGGATCGTGGTGTGGAAATTCTCGGTTCTGGCAGCCTCGTGCAAGGAACGCTGGGGGCGAACGTGTCGATTACCGGCACGGGAGGACTGGGGAATGCGGCGAACAAACAAGGCATTTACATTGCCGGGGCCGCAGGAGTCGCGGCCGTCTCAACGGCGAATGGTACTTTGACTTTGACGGGAATAGGCACGGCTGGTACGGCGTCTAATGGAAATCCCAGTCAGGGAATCTGGATCGATGCGGGTTCTGTCAACACGACGGGCACAGGTTCTGCTACCCTGATTGCGGATCTTGTCGACATGACGCCCGCGACCGGCGGAGTGAATGTCGGAGCGAACACCGCCACAATCCGGCAGTTGACCAATGCGCGTCCGATCAACCTGGGAACCGAAGTTGTCGGGCAACTGAGTTTGACCGATGCCGAATTGGATACCGTGACTGCGGGGACCTTGCAAATCGGCGATACAAACAGCGGTGCAGTGTCCGTGAGTGCCGCGATCACTCGTCCGTCCGCAACCATCGTCCGGGTCACCACAGGCAGTAATGTTGTGTTTGGTCCTGCTGGCTCGCTGAACTCGAATGGGGCGGCAGTCGTACTCGCCGCAGCGAGTGGAAACATCCAAGGTGATGCGGCGATACTGACAAACGTGATCGCATCTTCGTTGACCGCTACCGCGGCTTCGGGAATTGGTGCGGCCAACGCGATTGAAACCGCGGTTTCTACAATTAGTTACGCGACGACCACAGGCGCTGTCGCGTTCACGAATGGGCGGGCGGAGTCACCGTCAGTGGTTCCAATGGTAGCAATTCCGCAACCACAATCATTGAAACAATTGGAAGCCTGGCAGTCGGCGCGAGTGGGATTGCGAGTTCAGGTGGAGCAATTACATTAACGGCTTCGGGAACGAACAAATCCTTGACGGTCGGCGGTGGTATCACGAGCGCGAATGGCGTCGTGACATTGAAGGCGACCGGCGACTTGACCGTCAACTCCAGCGTTACAATCAACAGCGGCACGGGCACGATGTTACTGGGCGCCGATTTGACTTCCGCAGGCGCGGGGGACGATGGCACCGGAATATTGACCGTCGCCAACAGTGCCAGTGTCACGTCCGCCAATACCACCGCGGCGGGAATCACTTTGCAAGGTGCCGACATCAGTTTGGCTGGAACGGTCAGTGCGACAGGTATCGGCGGCGGCGTGACTGTACGATCGTCGGTTTTGACACGGCCAATGAGCATCGGTGGAACAGATTCGGCAGTCACCGGAATCAACCTTACGGACGCCGAATTGCTGAAGATCTCGACCGCCGCGACGGGCGCCGTGACATTCGGCGACGGAGCCCAGGTGGGCGACATTACCATTACGACTGCCAGCCCCGCAACGACCGCTGGTACCGCGATCATCTTTCAGCAACTGACAACAGGCGCGGGGAAGATTGTTCTCGACGACGGTGCCAATACAGGAACCGCGCTGAGCGGCAACGGTGGCACGATCGCCCTGATCGCCGGAACTGGCGGAATTGTCGCGCTGGCCGCGAACAACACGTCCGCGGAGATTGCAACGACAGGCGCTTCTGTCACATTGAATACGAGTGGCGCGATCGGCACAGCTTCGAATCGGATCCAGTTCGCGGACAACACGACGACTACGCAACAAAATGTCATCATTGGCTCTTCGACTCAAACGAGCAACGTCTTCCTTGATGGACTTGGAAGTCTGACATTGGGCAGCATCACAGGTTCGACGGCCAATACGAATGTCGATGTGACAGCGCGGACGAATCTGGTAGTCGCTACCAGCGCGATCATTACGACCGGGACCGGGACGATCAGTCTTGGAGCCGATTTGACCGCCGCGAGTGCCGCCGACAATAAGACTGGATCGCTAACGATCAGTTCCAGCGCGAATGTCACGTCGGCCAGTACCGCTGCCACGGCGATCACAATACGCGGTGCAGATATGACCTTGACCGGAACTGTAGCGGCGACTGGAACGACCGGCGGGATTGTGATTGCGCCATCCGATCCGACGTTGCCAATGAGCCTGGGCGGTCTCGATAATGCCGTAACCGGCGTCAATTTGACAGACTCGGAATTGCTGCTCGTAACGACTGCAACGGGTGG
>JAQGHT010000113.1 GCA_028291565.1 Planctomycetaceae bacterium
TCGAAAGCAACCAACATGCCGTTGACACATTTTGACATTGAATTCACGAAAGACGGGAATGTATTTGAAGAGTCACAGGTCAAGGCGGCACTTCAGGCAGCGCCTGACTTCACCGACTTGATTGTGATCGCGCACGGTTGGAACGAGGACATGACGAGTGCGCAACAACTCTATGATGCCATGTTCGAAAGCGTTGACGCAGTCCTGCCACGTAAAGAGAATCTGTCCAGTACCAAAGTCGGTGTCATTCGTATCTATTGGCCGAGTAAAAGATTTGCCGATGCTGGCTTGATCCCGGGCGGAAACGCATCTGTAAATCAAACGGAGAGCGAAACGGCGCTGCGAAGACTCCTGGAAGAGCTCAAGCGGGACCCACAAAGATTGGGCGGAAACGAAATCGATCCAGAGCGATCGGCCAAAATCGATGCAGCCATTTCTGTAATCGACTCCCTTGGCGATGATGCAGCCAAGGAGACATTTCTGAAAGGACTTCGTGGGATCTTGAATCCCAAGATGGCGAGTCCCGATGATGCGTCCGATGACTTTTTCCGGACGAGTTCTGTGGATTTGTTCAAACAGTTCGACAAGCCGGTGATTGCCCCGCCTGCCGTTGGTGCTGGAGGCGCCGCCGACGTGGGCGGTGCTACCGGTCTGCGTGACATCCTGTCCGGTGTTACCGCCGCGGCCCGTCGACTGGCCAACTATGTGACCTATTACCAGATGAAAGAACGCGCCGGCTTAGTTGGTGAAGTCGGTGTACAAGATGTGATCCGACGACTGCACGACACGGTACCGGCAGTTCGAATTCATGTCGTCGGTCATAGTTTTGGCGCACGGCTGGTAACATCCGCCATCCAGTCGCTGCCTTCCGGTGTTAGTGTTTCTTCGATGACACTTCTGCAGGCCGCCTTTTCCCACAACGGCCTCGCACATAACTTTGATGGCCAGGACCACGACGGATTCTTTCGGAAGGTGATCACCGACCGGCGAGTGACCGGTCCGATTGTGATCACCTACACCAAAAATGACGAAGCCGTGGGTATTGCTTATCCTCTGGCTTCGCGCATCGCCGGCCAGAATTCGGCCATGTTAGGCGACCGCAATGATCCGTATGGAGGCCTGGGACGCAATGGTGCACAACATACTTCCGAGGTGGACGACGGCGAGGCCGAACTTCTCGATGAAGGTCACACGTACGCATTTCAATTGGGCCACGTTTATAATCTACTCAGTGACAAGTTCATCAGTGGCCACAGTGCGGTCACTGGAAGCCAAGTGGTCAACGCGTTGCTCGATGCAATAACGACTGAGGCTTTCCTTGCACGGTCCAAAGTCCGGATCGGTGACCTCTTCGCCCGTGTCATGGCGCCTCGACAACTCAATGACCCTGCGAAACGTCGGCAATGGGGACTCCCGACAAATGACACGAGCCGCGGCCCCTATATCATCGAATTAAACATGCAACATATCAGCGGCCTGCCCGGCGCCATCGTCAAGTTTCTGGACTTGTATAAGAAAGCGACAGAGAAAACGAGTCCGAGCGATGAAACGAAGGTCCTCAAACCCAAGAAACCGAGCAGGAAGAAAGGTGTCGAAGAAAAGACGACCGAACCGGTTTCTGGTCCGGTCCGGATTTCGAAGTCGTATTACCGATGCGAGCTGAGCGTCAAGGAATGGCGTGAACTACTCAAATTGGACGAGAATAATGCACTACAAGCCGCGCACAAGGCTGCTGAGACGCGAAGTAATGCTCTGAAGGCTGCAGGCAACCCGATCATTGGAAATGCTAGCGACTTGGGACTCGAAAACGCGGATCAGTACCGATCGATTTTTCGACTTTGGCCTGACTTTCCCATCAAGGCACAGCTCTATCAATCAATCCCCACCATCAAGGCGGATGCGGCACTGCGTTCGTTTGAAGCAACGGGACGCGGCATCGTCTGGGCCGTGATCGACTCCGGGGTCCAGGCAGACCACCCTCATTTCGGAACGAATCAGGACGCCGCGGATCACGTGCTGAAGAGTGTAGAGGTTCGTGACTTGCATCGTTGCTTCGTGGGTTTAGCCATCCCGAACTCGAAAGAACTCCGGTTTCTGGATGATCCAGACCTCGCTCCTTTGACCAATATCAACGATCCAGACGAGTTAGAGGCCGCAACTAGAACGCGCGACCAAATTGTTACTCAACATCGAGAGGCCGCCCTGACTGATGATTTTGGTCACGGCACCCATGTGGCAGGAATCATTGCTGGCCGAGCGCCTCTGCCTGTTACTGGCACCAATGGGCGTCCAGCGATCATCGCCCGGGCGATTGAACACCAATTCAGATACAACGAGCAAACAGAAAAGGTGGATTCTCGGTTCAGCGAATGCAAGCTCGACGAGTTGGATCGCACTCACGGCGTTGCAATGCAGTGTAAGCTCGTCAGTCTGCGAGTCCTGGATAAAACAGGAAATGGACGTTCCAGTGACGTCATTCGAGCCTTGGAATACATTCGTGAAAACATCAATGACGATCGACGATTAATGCGGGTTCATGGAGTGAACCTGAGTGTCGGTTACGAGTTTGACCCCGAAATGTTCGCATGCGGCCAAAGTCCGTTGTGCGTGACCGTGGACCGCCTGGTTCAGTCCGGGGTGGTGGTCATCGCCGCTGCGGGAAATACAGGGTCCGGAACAGTCGCTGCGGACGTACGGGCCACGCGGGTCGGTCTGTCAAATACGATTAATGATCCCGGGAATGCCGCATTGGCGATCACAGTGGGTTCAACCCACCCTGAAAAGCCACACACCTATGGCATCTCTTATTTCTCGTCAAAGGGGCCGACTGCCGATGGAAGGCTCAAACCCGATCTGGTTGCTCCCGGAGAACGAATACTGTCGTGCGCTGCCGGTTCAAAACTGGCCTCTGCCTTAACGAGTATCTCCCGCGCACAGGCCGCGAGTGCTCCGAATCCGCCGGCTCCGGCGTTACCGGCGGCCTCCGACGGGCAATTGCCGCCACCTGGTCCGGTCAATGTCGCCGAAAGCGTGTCCAAGGCATACTATATCGAAGACTCGGGGACGAGCATGGCGGCGCCACACGTTTCCGGCGCGGTCGCGGCCTTTCTTTCGATCCGCCGCGAATTCATCGGCAATCCCGAAGAGGTGAAGCGAATCTTTCTCGAAAGTGCCTCACCACTGGGACGTGAACGCTATTTCGAGGGGCATGGATTGCTCGATCTGATGCGTGCCATTCAGTCGGTTTGATCTGCAAATCTGGCTTTTTGTTATGTTGTGTCCGCTTTGTAATTCCATGACTCACCCAGGAAAGCGTCCATCATGCCATTGACTCATGTTGACATTGAATTCACCAAAGACGGCAACGTGTTCGATGAATCACAGGTCCAGACGGCACTTCAAGCAGCGTCTGATTGCACCGACTTGATCGTGATCTCGCACGGTTGGAACGAGGACATGGCGAGTGCGCAGCAACTTTATGATGCCATTTTCGAAAGCGTTGACGCAGTCCTGCCACAGAAAGCGGGCCTGTCTGGTCGAAAAATTGGTGTGATCAGAGTTTTCTGGCCAAGCAAGGCATTTGCCGACGCGGACTTGATCCCAGGCGGAAGCGCGTCTCTAGATACAACGACAAATGACGAGGCATTGCTGAAACTGCTGGACGAACTGAAGCGTGATCCGCAAAGATTGGGGGGAACCGACACTGATCCGGGACGATCTGCCAAAATCGATGCCGCGAAGGCCGTGGTCGACTCACTCGACGATGATGCGGCCAAGGAAACGTTTGTGAATGCACTTCGTGGGATCTTGAATCCCGCTGCGGCGAATGCGGATGATGCATCAGATGAGTTTTTCCAGGCGGATGCCGTGGACTTGTTCAAGCAGTTTGGAAAGCCGGTGCTTGCACCGCCGCCCCTTGGTGCTGGTGGCGCCGCGGAAGTGGGAGGTGCCACTGGATTGCGCGACCTCTTCTCCGGAGCGACTGCCGCGGCCCGACGGCTGGCCAACTACGTGACCTATTACCAGATGAAAGAGCGTGCTGGCCTGGTCGGCGAAACCGGTGTGCAGGATGTGATCCGCCGCTTGCACAACAAGGCACCTGCAACTCGATTGCACCTGGTCGGTCACAGCTTTGGCGGCCGTCTGGTAACGGCCGCCGCCCTGAGCGTGGCTCCTGGTATTCGTATTTCGTCAATGACACTGCTGCAGGCCGCCTATTCTCACAACGGCATCGCTGAGGATTACGACGGCCGCGGCAATGACGGATTCTTTCGCGCGGTCATTACCGATCAGCGAGTGACCGGTCCGATCGTGATCACCTACACCAAGAACGATCAGGCGGTAGGCATCGCCTACCCATTGGCGTCGCGAGTGGCCTTTCAAAAGGCATCCGCCCTGGGCGACCGCAACGATCCGTACGGCGGTCTGGGACGCAATGGAGCGCAGCATACTCCTGAAGTCGACGACTCCGAGGCAGAACTTCTTGACTCCGGTCACTCGTACACGTTTCTTGCAGGCCACGTCTACAATCTTCTCGGCGATAATTTCATCAGCGGCCACAGCGCGATCACCGGACAGGAAGTAGCCAATGCATTGCTTGACGCATTAAAGTGACAATTCCCTGGAATTCCGGCGATAACTGTGACGAGGAGTCAGATTTGTAACGTCATTGATATATCCCATCGCGAAATTGCAGTCACTGTTTACGCTCTTCGTGGGGAGAAATGCGACATTTTGTGGAACAGACCTTCCTGTCCTTCGCTTCGGCCACGACGGTCCGTCCTACGGCGATCGCAATGTCTCAATTCAGGTTCATCCGAGTACTGACTAATACGCGTTTGGTTTGTTCATGGTGCAGACGAGAGAAGATTGTCGCTCCAGAGACCGTGCCAGCTCCCCAATGCCCTGTCGCTGGGCGGCTAATTCAGTAACCCCAACTGCGTAAGCTGATCGCGGAATTGGCGTTTGAGGTGCTCGGCGTCGTTGTACTTGGTATAGAAGTGCCCAAGGTCCGCGAGCTTCTTTTTAAAACGTTCCAAAGACTTGAGATCGGCGAGATTCGCCTTGGTCTTGTCGGCAGGCATCTGAATCTCACGAAAGTAGGTGTAGATCTTCGGCTTGCCGGTTGCCTTGAAGTTCTCCCAAGCGACGTCAATCTCTTCTTCAGTGAATTTGCCGACTTTCGTCTTGAACAAGCTCACAACTATGTCGCAGTCTCGCAGCACGCTGTTGTATTCGTCCTGCAACCGAGTCTTTGACATCGCATCTGGAAAATGCTCGCAGCGCACGATGTGCAGATAAATACCTCGGTCTTTGAAGTGATCGTTCTGTTGTCGGAGGTACAGATCGAATTCATCGCGGTCTTCCCGTAATTCTGCTGACGACGCCAGGAAGATCTTGATCGTTCGCAATACCGCAGCGACTCGCGGCGAAGGCGCGCCTGAGTCGTCGCCGTTCGGCAAGATCGGCTGGTTCGCCCAGTTCGGCAGATGCTCCAGCTTCAGTCCATCCAATAGTTCGTGCAAGTTGACGTCTTCGCCGCTCTTGTGGCATTCGATTGTTAGCTTCTTACCCGCGTGTTTGCGTTCGATAAGGAGCGATTGTTTGAACATCTGTGGGTCTGTTGTTTGTCGGCACATGGTGCAGAGACACGGCACCAACTTTTCGACGCGTCCGTGCAAGCCTTTGAAACTGTCATTGAGGGCTTCCAAATCACTACAGAGCACGCTGAGCAGCGCTTTTTGCTCGGGGCCGCGAGCACGCAGGTCGATCTCGTTTCCTTTGATGGTTTCCTCAACCAACACCTCGGTACCGAGGTGCTCGAAGAGCGCTCCGTGAGCCCAGCTGTGCTCAAGCTGTCTGACAAACCGATGTTGCCGCACCATCAGCCGGCTGACCAAACCGCGTGGCAGGAACGGGTACTGGAACCGAACCACTAAATCATCCGGCTGGGCCCACTGCGTCAGCTCCGGCGGTTTCGACGGGGACAGCAATTGCGGAGCCAGCCATTGCTCCGCGTACGGCGCGGCGAGTTGAAAACACAGCTCGAACTTCTCCATCAGGCCGCGCAACTCGAATTGCATGTCGGCATATGCCGAGGCCGCCCACAACCGCTGGCAGTCGGCGGCGGTGAATCGTCCGCGCTGCGACTTGACGGTCTCGTCATCCAGGATCCGAAATACCGCTTCGGTCGCCCATTGGTTTTGCAGGATGACACTCTTGTTGAGCAGCGGATCATTCTGGAAATGCAGG
>JAQGHT010000126.1 GCA_028291565.1 Planctomycetaceae bacterium
AAACCCGAGTTACGTAAGGGGGTCGTCGTACAGCTCCGCATTGACTATCCACGCCACATTCTTGCTTGCCGCGCTCGTGTCGCCGAAGGAGAACCTCCAGTCATCGATCCGATTCAGACAACTGGCAGCACGTTTTACGAATTCAATCCGTCTCAGTTAGAACCGCTGGGAACCACAATTCAGACGCCAGATGGAGCATTACAGACTGTTCGAATGCAGATGTTCTCGCTCAAGTCAAAGTCTATGCATCTAAAATTGCCATTAACGACCAACGATCCTATGCTTCTCGAATGGCCAGTCCATGCACTCACGACCGAGCCACTGCGAGCATTTCCATTCGGTCGATCTGAAGTGTCTGAGCAACTTCAAGTGATTCTCGGTGAACCGCTAGATTTCCGGTCATCGGAGATTTGAGACTTGCTTGAAGATGAAGACAAAAGCAGACATTTTCGATGAACTCGCGCCACCTAGTTTGCTTGGGTGGTTCGAGTGGCGGGTGATTCAACTGAACACTTCGTGTGCCTCGTTCGGTTCAACAAATCGTCGCGGTAGACGAGGTCCAGACAGGCAAATGCAGTCTTATTGTAAACTGATACGCTCGACTCACATCTGATTCTGAAAGGTCACGCGACATGCGAAGCACAATTCAAATGATTTTGATCGGCCTGGTAATCCTAGTCGCCACGGTCAGTACCACGCCCTCCGCGGAAGACACGGGACTTATCGCGACCGTTGCAAGTCAAGGCAAAGCGATCGAAGCCTTAAAGCACGAACTCGATCGTCGAGGGCAGGTACAGACCTTTGAACTCAATCGCAACCCCGGTCAGATTAACCTGCACCTCATGGAAAACCAAGTGTGGCTTTCTGAACAAACCGGGCCAATCTCCGTCAAAAAGGGCGACCAATTGCTAGTTCGCGTTGAGTTCGGCCTAAACGATGGTAATTTCGGATGGCATGTCATTCCCGATGACTGGGTGATTAACGATCCCAAAAACTGGTATCCAGGCACTTCGAACAAAGTGGACATTCTTAGCAGCGGTGCTCGACTTGTTACGGCAACTGCAATCCCAAACCAGTCTCGCTGGACTTCGCAGTCAACGACGGCTTTGTTTGTCGCGAAGGACAACTTTGACGGAGAAAACGGTGTCCGTTTTCACCTTCGTGCTGCTCACTACCCTAATGTTTCAGGCTTGGCAAACCTTTCCTCGATTACAGTGATCGTACAGAACTTGGGATCGGCGACCTTGTGTCACGCGAAACCCTGACTTCAGCGCTTGTGTTTATAACGCACCTGTCCATTTGCCAGATGTTCTGAAAAAGTGACCGATCAATGCGATCGATTGCATCAATACAATTCAATCACCTAGTCGTTTTCGATGCAAAAAGTGTGGTGTGCGCAAAACTGAAACCGTATCGTTCCGTCAGTTGAATTTCAGTCGTTTCAACGGTACCGGGACTCAGATGAAAAAAGTAACAACTCCGCAGCAAGTCAGTAGATCGGGAAACACCGCGTCCGAGATTAAGATCGCCAATTTGATACTCTTTGGCACTTTTTGTACACGCAAGCGCGAGTCCGATGCGTTATGAGTGAGTAGTCAGGCGACACGAAAAATGCAGTTGGCCCCTGGTCTTCCATCTGACGAAACGCTCCAGAAGCGGGGGCGCCACTTTCCGCAGTTCTCAATTGGTAACTGACTGCATTTTCCGACTTCATGGAGATTAGTCTCAGTTTAGCCTGCGCTGCCGTTGGGTCGCAGAGGTGCTGCCTGGACGGCACGCTCTTTACGACGCACGACACGGAGTGTCGAGCCACATTGACGGACAGGTTGGAAACCTGTCCTACTTCAGACGCTCAGAGAGATTCGCCTGCAGGACTGATTAAACTCTAATTCTGCTCGGCCAGCCGTTCTCGCAAATACGTCGCCCGGGCGATATTGCGTTCGCTGGAATCGAGTGTTCCGTGACGCAGCTTCTGCAGGTGTGCTGGCTGTGTGAAAATGAAGAGTTCATTCACAGTCGGGATTCGTAGTCCCTCAATCAAGCCCAGGTTAATTCCCATTCGCAGACTCGACAGATGTTGCATGGTTTCTTCGGAAGTGATCGTCTGAGCCGACTTCAAGATCCCGTAGGCTCGGGAAACCATATCGTGCAGTTGCTGCTTGTTCTCTTTGACCATTTCCCCACGGACACGGCGTTCATACGCGATAATATTGGGGATCACGTCCTTCAGATTTTTGATCAGGGCTTCTTCACTTTTTCCCAACGTTGTTTGATTCGAAATCTGGTAAAAATCGCCCATCGCCTGGCTGCCTTCACCGTAGAGTCCACGGACCGCCAGCCCAATTTTATGCAGCGCCTGAAAAACCTTCTGAATCTCCTTTGTCTGAACCAGGGCGGGTAAATGCAACATCACGCTGGTGCGGATGCCAGTCCCGCAATTCGTGGGACACGCTGTCAGATACCCGAGTTGCTGGTGAAAGGCGAAGCTGACCTGCTCTTCGAGCATGTCATCGATCTGGTTGATTTCCTTCCAGCACTCTTCCAGCGCCAGTCCGCTGTGCAACACCTGGATTCGCAGGTGATCTTCTTCATTGACCATCAAACTTGCGTTTTCCGCGTTGCTGAAGGCCACTCCGCGCGGGCCGTGGCCTTCGGCCAGTTCGCGGCTGATCAACTGACGTTCAACGAGAAACTGGCGATCCAGTCGCTGGAGCGTCGTCACATCGAAGTAATTCAGGGCTTTGCGAGGCGTCAGTCGAGCGATCTGGGCATGGAGAATCCGTTCAATTTCCGCGCGGGCCGCGTCGTCGGCTCGTGTGAGAAAAGGAAATTGCGACAGGTTGCGAGCCAACCGAATGCGGGTCGAGATGACGATATCGGCCTCGGGGCCTTCGCCACGCAGCCATTCGCCACTGGACTGTATCAGCTCTTCCAATTTCACGCTGTGTATCCTTACTGACGCATCAAGACCGATTCAACAGACTCCGTTTGACTTATTATGGAATCGTCAAACACGCAGGCTGTCATCTTATCTGGGATCTTAACTGACAAACTGACAGGATAGTCTATTCCGCTTCCTGTTCCGAGTGCGGGGCTGCTGATTCCTTTTCGAGGGACTGAATTTCGTCTCTCAGCCGGGCGGCTCGTTCGTAAGATTCTTCCGCCACAGCGGCTTTCAATTCGCCGCGCAACTTGATGAGGCGATATTGTTTGCGGCTGTCTTCTGGTGTATGGCGAGGAATCTTTCCCTTGTGTTCGGTACTGCCGTGAATGCTCTCCAGCAAAGGCAGCAATTCGTCTTGAAATGCGACGTAATCATGGGGACAGCCGAGACGTCCCTGTTTGCGAAACTCTTTAAAGGTAATCCCACAATTGGGGCAAACCAGTTGATCGAGGTCATCGAGGTTGGATTCACTGTCGGCGTCAGCAGGCTCGCCAGCAGCCATTTCGCTGCCCTTAGTCGATTCCGCCTGATTCAAATAAAGTTGGGCACATTCTTCACAAAAGTGATGTTCAGCCGCCGTACCCTTGATGATTTCGGTAATGTGCAAGGTGGCGGGACTGGGACAAGATTGGCATTTCATCGCTCAGTCCTCGGACAGCGGGGTAAAAGCGTGGACAGGAACGGGACACATTTCGAGGTGACGTCTTCAAGCGGCATGCGAATTGGAGCCATTTTGCTCAGCGGAACGGAAAAGTCACTCGCTGAGCGTAACGCATCCGTTCTGCAAAGGGGAAGGCTGGACTCTCGCTCGGCGCGCGAATTCTATCGCCGTCCACCCTTCTGTCAAGTTGGTTAAAATCCGTAACAACCGACCGGCGCGGCCAGTCACAATTGATCGTTCACGGCGTCACTATACAAATACGCGCGATGCCGTGAGTGATTTCGGGAAACTGATTCCCACGTAGGCAAGGTTGCGAAACCTCGGGCATCGGGCCAAGAAACTGGGTGATCCGCCCCAATCGCTGGCGAGAGTGGCTACAGAAATCCTTCCAGGAAGCTCGGTTCCGATCAGAAAGGGGACATGTGTCGCAAGTTCCTGTTTCATCATACTTTGCGCAAAGCAGCAATGAAAAGCCTGCGGTGGGTACCACCCCCGAAATTTCCAACATTCGAATCGGGGTGAGTCATGAATGTTGGCATCCTGTCTGAGGCCTACGTATAATGGATTGTGCAAGCGACAGAGAAAATTTGAACTGCCCGCCCGCAAGAACCTGCCATATTGTTCGATAAACGTTTACCACGAGTTTTCCCATATACTTCCCCCGTTTATACCGCGCATGGCTAAGAATGAGACGTTTTATCGCGGGGATAAGCATTAAATAAGGCGCATTCGTCGCCGTGAACAGTATAAAACGTGGAAAGTGTCAGCGAGAAGAAACGGAAGCATCAGAGACCGGGTACATCTTGTTGTGATCACTCCCTTTTTAGCCCCGTCCGCCGATGTTTGAATTCGTTCGCCAGTGATCCGTTTTTTGTTTTGTCGGATGCCCTTGTTTAAAGACAGTCCTGGAGTCAACCTTCGAATGAGTCTTGCTGCGCGATGCTGGTTTGTCTTATTGGCCCTGACCGGGCTGGGTGAAGTGTTGGTCCGCGCAGAGGAATCAAACAAAAAAACCGAGCCGAAGAAATCGGCAGCCGCTATTCTCGAAGAGGCAGTGAAGTCGGCGCCTGTGGCTCCCTTGAGTTTCGACGCCGACATTCAGCCGCTGATGAAAAAATATTGCTACGACTGTCATGGCGAAAAGAAACAGCGGGCCAATTTGAACTTGGAGAAGTACGCCAGCGAGCAATCCATCCTCGAAGGCCGGAAAGTCTGGGAACAGGTTGCGAACATGATACGTTCGCGTGAGATGCCGCCGCAAAAACGACCGACGCAGCCAACTCAGGAAGAGCGCGACAAGCTTTACAATTGGATCAATGACATCGCGTCGAAGATTGACTGTACTGGTCCGCGCGATCCTGGCCGTGTCACAATCCGGCGACTGAATCGTTTCGAGTATAACAACACGATTCGCGACTTGGTCGGGGTTGACTTCAAACCGGCCGCCGATTTCCCGTCGGATGACGTCGGTTACGGTTTCGACAACATTGGCGATGTCTTGTCGCTGCCGCCAATCCTGTTCGAAAAGTATTTGACTGCGGCGGAGAAAATCACTGAGGCTGCGATTGCTGCAGAACCATTGCGTGGTGCCATCGAGACCTTCGAAGGCGAAAAGCTGAAAGGGGGCGGTCCAGGCGCCAACGGAAGCCGGCTGCTGGCCTCGAGTGGCAAAGTTTCCGCGGAAGTGAATGCGACGGAGGACGCGAATTATGTCGTCCGTATTTCTGCGTTCGAAATGCATGCAGGTAAAGAGTTCGCCAAGATGGCGTTCATTGTCGACGACAAGAAGTTACAAGTCTTCGATATAAAAGGCCGCGTCGAATCGCCTCAGGCGTTCGCTCTGCGGCTTCCATTAAAAGCGGGCAAACACACCGTCGCCGCCGAGTTCCTGAACGACTATTACGAGCCCAAAGATCCCGATCCCAAAAATCGCGATCGAAATATGGGTGTCGCAGCAATTGAACTGCAGGGGCCGATCGAAAAAGGGACTGGACCGGACGCTGGACCAGCCACCGCGAAGAGGACCATCTCGCCGCTGCACCGTAAAATCTTCATTCGGAATCCCAAGCCCGACATGAGCGATGCTGAAGACTGCGCCCGGGCAATCCTGGGCAGCTTTGCCCGGCGTGCATTCCGCAGACCTGTGACTCGCGAGGAACTGGACCGGTACATCGACCTCAGCCGCAATGTGATGCTGGAAGGCGAATCGTTCGAGAGAGCCATTGAAGTCGGCGTCCAGGCGATACTTGTTTCGCCACACTTCCTGTTCCGCGTCGAAACTGATGCGGAACCCGACAATCCGAAGGCCATTCATCCGATTACCGAATACGAACTCGCTTCACGGCTCAGTTACTTCCTGTGGAGCAGCATGCCGGATGAGGAATTGCTGAAGCTGGCGGGTCAGAATGCCTTACGTAACGGAACCACGCTGAAGCAGCAAGTTCAGCGAATGTTGAAAGATCCGAAGGGGCAGTCGTTCATCGAGAGCTTTTCCGGACAATGGCTGCAGACTCGCAATCTGAAGCAGATGACGCCCGATCCGAAAATGTTTCCCACGTTTAATGATCAGTTACGCGAAGCAATGCGACAGGAGACGGAACTGTTCTTCGGAGAAATTGTGCGGGGCAACCACAGTATTTTCGATCTGCTGGACTCCGATTTTACCTTTGTGAATGAGATTCTCGCGAAACACTATGGACTCAGTGGCGTGAAAGGCGAAAAGTTTCAGCGTGTCAAACTCGAGGGCCCCAAACGAGGTGGAGTCCTGACTCAAGCCAGCATTCTGACACTCACCAGTAATCCGACACGAACGTCGCCAGTAAAACGTGGGAAATGGGTCCTGGAAAACATTCTGGGGACTCCACCGCCACCGCCGCCGCCAGGAGTCGAAGAACTGCAGAATGACGAGAAAGCCGTCCTCAGCGGCAGTTTGAGACAGCGGATGGAACAACATCGTGCGAATCCGAGTTGTGCCTCCTGTCACCAGCGAATGGATCCTTTAGGGTTTGGATTTGAGAACTTTGATGCCATTGGCGGCTGGAGAACTCAGGACGGCAAATTCGAGATTGATCCGGCCGGAACACTTCCGACAGGTGAATCCTTTAAATCGCCGAAAGAACTGCGTGAAATCCTCAAGAAATTCAAAACCGAGTTTGCGCGTTGCCTCACTGAGAAAATGCTGACTTATGCCTTGGGCCGGGGACTGGAGTATTACGACAAGTGCGCGGTAGACTCCCTGGTACAAAAGCTGGAGCAGGATAACTATCGAATCGGCGGGATGATTGAAGAGATTGTCCAATCGGATCCCTTCCAGAAGCGTCGAGGGAAGAAAGAACGCGAATAAAATCATCCACTGCGTGCGAACGCAATCGGGTTGATTGAATTCGACCGGCTAGAATAAAAAGACCATCATCGACCAGAAATTCAAGACAAGCGGGTGTCAGATGAGCGAACAGATCTCACGCCGGACAGTACTCCGAGGGCTCGGAACGGCAATGGCGTTGCCCTGGCTCGAAGCGATGCTTCCCGGGCGATCCTTGATGGCCGCCGAAGTCGCCGTGCCACCCAAGCGAATGGCGTTTGTTTACGTTCCCAACGGCATGAACATGGTCGATTGGACGCCGAAGGAACAGGGCAAAGATTTCGCATTGCCTACGATTCTGAATACGTTTCAGGATTTCAAAGACGATATGCTGGTCATGAGCGGATTGACGCTCGACAAGGCACGTGCGAACGGTGACGGTGGCGGTGATCATGCTCGCGCACTCTCCGCATTTTTGACGTGCAGCCAACCCCGAAAGACGCATGGCGCTGACATCAAGGTCGGAGTTTCCGTAGATCAGGTTGCCGCTCAGCATGTCGGCAAAATGACCAAGTTTCCGTCTCTGGAGATCGGCTGCGACGCCGGCTCTCAAGCGGGAAACTGCGACTCGGGTTATAGCTGTGCTTATTCAGCGAATATCTCGTGGCGCACGGAATCGTCACCGGTGGCGAAGGAAATCAATCCCAAGTCGGTCTTCGAACGCTTGTTTGGCGATTCGGCTCAAGCCACCAAGGACGTCTCGAAAGCTCGGGAACGCAGCTTCCGCACCAGCGTTCTGGATCTGGTCCTGAATGACGCTCAACGGCTGCACAAACAACTGGGAATCAATGACAAGCGGAAAATGGACGAGTATTTGAATTCCGTCCGGGAACTCGAAGCACGACTGCAACGAACGTCATTCACCGCGACGGTGCAGGGCATCGACGGGGTCAATGTTCCGAAGGGAATTCCCAAGAGCTATACCGAGCATCTCGATCTGATGTCGGACATGCTGGCGCTGGCCTTGCAAACTGACACCACGCGGATCGCCACCTTCGTGCATGCGAATGAAGGCAGCAACCGCAGCTATCCGTTTATTGAAGTTCCTGAAGGTCATCATGACTTGTCAAATCTCGGCAATGAAGAATCGAAAAAGGAAAAGATCATAAAGATCAATCTGTTCCATGCGCAGCGCACGGCCTATTTGTTAACCAAGCTGAAAAGCGTCAAGGAAGGGAATGGCACGTTGCTGGACAACACGATGCTGATCTTCGGCAGCGGCATTGGCGATGGTAACGCACATAACCACGACAATCTGCCAGTCGTGATGTTCGGCAAGGGTGGCGGAGCCGTCACACCAGGCCGTCATGTCAGCTACGACAAAGAGACGCCGATCGCCAATCTCTATTTGGCGATGTTGGATAGTATTGGTGTTCAGACCGAAAAGCTGGGTGATAGCACCGGGAAGCTGTTGAACTTGCACAGCGCTTAGATCCGGAAGTGCTTAGATCTCGCACGGCAAATCATGTCGAGACAGCACAAGGGCCGGCGTGTACAAACTTCAGTACTCGCCGGCCAATGTCTCGATTGAATACTCCAAGTTTAAACGTCTTCAGGCATCCAATTTCCAAAGCGGCCGTGAAAACTCGACCATCTTTTCCAACCCGTGCTCAAACACTTCGCGAGCAAACGTCGGTTGGACTCCGACTGCCTCGAGTTCGGTAATGATTCGTCCGGCACGCGACACACCCGTGCGCCGCGACACATAGAGATCCTGGATCTGATATTCCCCGTCTTTCAGGCCGACGATTTCAGAAATCCCGACGATCTTGCGTGAACCATCCTCGGTAAATCTGGCGATTTGCACGATCAAGTGAATCGCTGACGCGACCTGGGCCCGAGCGACATAAACCGGTATGGAAACATCGGACATCAGCGAGAGCGTCTCCAGGCGAATCAACGCATCGTGGGCCGAATTCGCGTGTACGGTCGTCAGACTTCCCGAGTGGCCGCTCAACATGGATTGGATCATGTCCAGCGCTTCACCACCGCGCACTTCACCGACCAGAATTCGATCCGGGCGCATACGCAACGAGGCCACGAATAATTGTCGAATTGTCAATTTTCCGCGGCCCATGGAATCGCCCTGCTGCGATTCCAAATACAGGCAATGCTTCTGAGTCAGCCGCAATTCTGAGCTGTCTTCAATCACGACCACCCGTTCTTCTTCGGGGATCGCTTTCGACAGAGCATTCAACAGAGACGTCTTGCCGGTTCCAGTGCCGCCGGAAACAATCGTGTTCTTGCGTAGCCGAATGCAAAGCTCCAGGAACTCTTTGGCCGATTCCGAAAGACTGCCAAAGTTCAGCAAGTCCTCAAGTGTCAGCCGATCTTTCGA
>JAQGHT010000160.1 GCA_028291565.1 Planctomycetaceae bacterium
CCCGCACTTTCGGTGCACCGGTGATCGATCCACCGGGAAACGTCGCCGCCAACAAGTCCACGCCGGTCACATTTGGCCGCAGTTTTCCGACAACCTGTGAAACCAGATGTTGCACCGTTTCATAGGATTCGACAGCACACAACTCTGGCACACGAATGGATCCCGGCTGACAGACCTTTGACAGATCATTCCGCAGCAAATCGACAATCATCACGTTTTCGGAATGATCTTTTTCACTTTCCCGCAGTTCATCTTGTGTGAAAAGATCAGCCTCAGGAATCGATTGGCGTTTCCGGGTTCCTTTGATGGGCCGCGTTTCAACATCACCATCCGCAGAGCAAATAAAGCGTTCGGGCGAGGCGCTCGCGACAACCCAATCAGGATGTTCAAAGTAGCCCGCGAACGGCGCGGGATTGCGGGCTCTTAAGCGGGCGTAGAGTTCGAGCGGATCGTCTTGCAGCGGCGAAATCAGTCGTTGCGACAGATTGACTTGAAAGATATCGCCGGCATAGATGTAATCGATCGCGGTTTGTACCGCTGCCAAATAGGCGGCACGTGAAAAATTACTGCAAACGTTGGTCGAATTCGAGATCGGGAACTGTGGCGCAAGTTCCTGGAGACTGAGATCGCAGGCATGCGGTTTCCAGGGGGCCGCAGCGCCTGGTTTCGAAGGTGTCGCGAGCAGATCCCGGATCTGTTGAATTCTGCCAGCCGCTCGACGAATTCTGGACAGGTCATCCTGTTGAGGAAATCCTTGAGAAATCAGCCAGGCCCGCTTCTCGACATGATCCCAGGCCAAAACCCAGTCATACAGCCCGACGGCGACATCTGGGATCTGGAATTCGTCATACCGCGGTCGCGGCAATCGCTCCCAGATATGCCCTGCTCCGTAGCCCATGAGGCCCGCCAGTCCACCTTGAAACGGTGGCAGACCGGGTATCGTGGGAGCGGCATGCCGCGATAAATGCTTTTGAATTTCTGCGAGCGGATTCGTTCCGTTCACCACCCGAATCACAATTGTCTCGAAACAGGGATCGGCCGTAAGAAACGAATAGCGTCCCACATGCTCTCGCTGTAAAACGCTCTCAAACAGCAGCGGACGGGGCAAATGCCGAACCGCCTGCAATGACTCGAGAATATCCGGGACCGGAGAGAGTTCTTCGACGAGTGGTAAGCGACTCGCCACGGCAGGATCCCAGCGAAGAGAGGTCGGCTCTAGAAGTTTTTACGAGACCGTGACCATATTGGCAGGACAGGTTTTCAACCTGTCCTGCCCCAGAGAACTGACAGGTTGAAAACCTGTCCTACTTCAAATGTTTGCGAGTCTCAGAGAGCCTCGCCTACAGGGCTTGCTCTTTTTCAAACGACTTCATGATCTCGATCAATGCATCAACTCCCGCACTCGGGAATGCATTGTAGATGCTGGCTCGCATACCGCCGACGCTGCGATGTCCCTTCAAGCCGTCCAGGCCGGCTTTTTGCGTGATTTTGATGAACTTGTCATCGAGTTCCGCGTTGCCCGTGACGAATGTGACATTCATCATGGAGCGACTATCAGGCCGGGCAGTCGGCTTAAAAACCGGACTGTTGTCGAGATGCTGGTACAGTTTCAAGGCTTTTTCGCGGTTAATGGTCTCCATAGCCGTCAGGCCACCTTGCTTCTTAATCCATTTAAAAACCAAGCCCATCAGATAAATGCCAAACGTCGGCGGCGTGTTGTACATCGACTGGTTCTTGGCGTGAGTCCGATATTGTAGCATGGTCGGCAACGTTGTTGGCCCGCGTTCGATGATATCATCACGGACGATGACCAAAGTCACACCGGCTGGTCCCAAATTCTTTTGCGCACCGGCGTAAATCATGCCGTACCTGGAAACGTCAATCGGCCGACTGAAGATGTCGCTGCTGGCATCGACGATCAAGCTGTCGCCGGTATAGTCTGGCGGCGCGGCAAACTGCGTTCCGAAGATCGTGTTATTGGAAGTGAAATGTGCGTATGCGGCCCCTGGCGTGAATTCCGCAGTGCCAGGGATATACGAAAAGTTCTGATCTTCGCTCGAGCAGGAAATGTGGACCGTGCCGAACTTCTGAGCTTCCTTCACTGCAGATTGAGACCAGGCTCCCGTAACCAGGTAGTCGGCTGTAGCCCCCTGCTGCAGCAGGTTCATCGGAATCATAAAGAATTGCGACGATGCTCCCCCCTGCAGGAACAGCACCTTATAGTTGGCGGGAATGCCAGCCAATTCACGGCATAGAGCTTCCGTTTCTTCATAAACCGCGACGAACGCTTTTCCGCGATGGGAATGTTCCAGAATGCCAATTCCAGTATTGCCGAGGCTCAATAACGACTCGCGTGCTTCTTCGAGAACTTCCACAGGCAGTACGGCAGGACCGGCGGAAAAGTTGAAAATCCGTTGGGGCATGAAATCAGAACTCCCTCAGCGTCCCAATGCCTAACCCCAGCATCGGGACCAAGTGCAAAAACGTATTAAACCACGCAAGATTAAGAATGAGACGTTTGATCGCGGGGATCAGTATTGAAAAAGACTCATTCGCGGCTGCGAACAGTATAAATCTCGGGTGCCAGCCAAACAATCAGCCGTGGCGTCTGAAATTCAAGATGACCATTGTCGCAAGTCGTGATGGGTCAGCGTCTGCGACTGTTTTCCAGTCGTCGACACGGAACCTTGCATTTTCTATATCGCGAGAGGTCCTGTCGCGTCAATGCAGTGCTCAGTGTGCGGGATCAGTGACACAGACTTATCTACCATAGTTCATGGGTGGAGCTCCAAAATTCTGGGAAGAACCAGAATTGGCTCGGTCTGGTGCGAACCCTGATCCATACTGCGTGCTGTCATCTTTATAAACAGGGCGCCGTGGGCGGACGGTGTTTCTGGAATTCGTTCCGTAGTTGCCGCTGTTTTCGCCCCAAGCCGCATTTGACTCGGTTGTCCCATTGAAATTGTCGCCTCCGTCAGGAGCTGAACCCTGAGGATACCCGCCGGTCCGGAAGCCCGCTTGCCGCGGCGCGTACTCGGAGGCGGACATCATGCCGGCCCCTCCCTGCGGCATGCCACCTGGTGTCGCGGCTGGCGCTTGCAGAGTTTGGTTCTGTGGATCCACCGAGGGCCAGGAATTATTGGAATTTCCGCGTGGGAAACGACTCCCTTGATCAGGCCGGCTGTTCCGCGGCCCATAGGGCGCCCGTCCCTGACGCCGACTATTGGGGGGCGGCTGCTCGACCGCATTGCCCGGAAACATTTCGCCGACTCCCGCGTCCAGTGCGATTTGGGCTGCGGTTTCGCGTCCGTCGTCAGCGCCATTGAAATTGCTCTGATTATCGAACCGTCCACCGAGATCCGGTTTGGCCCGGTTGTTGCCCCATCCCGCCGGAGCTTGTACTGGTGGACGCTGATTCGACACTGGTTGTGCCGCGACCGATCCTCTGTTTTGATTGTAGGCAGGTTGGTTCCCATTCTGGGGACGCTGATTGGGAAAACCACCAGCGCCGAAGTCCGATTCTGGTAGCACGTCACTGCCATTCGCCATTTGATCTGTGCCCGACCCAACACGGTCTTGTCGCATCACACTGCGGCCGTCCCAGCGATCACCACCGGCATCGAATTGATTGGCACTGCCAGTTGCATCAGGCCAGGATTTCGAGAGGGCCGAACCCGCCTGTTGATTCCAGCTTTGATTGGAGTTTGCGTCGCCAGACGGACCGCCGAAGCTGAACCGCGGGTCACTGCCATTTGCTGGAGCGATGAGATCGTTGGAATTTCCTTCTTGATTCATGTCATGGGAGTCGTCTTGCGGCCGATTGCGATTCCGGCCGCCCGTGTTCTGGGCATTGCCACCCCTCTCGAACCGGTTAAAGACGGGCAAGGGGTAACGCGACTGCGAAGGATTGATGTTTGGCATGCCTTGAGGCGTCGATTGCGGCCCGCGACTCGTCGGCAGTTCTTCCCAACCGCCTGTTTGTGCGATGTCACCAGGCTGTTCCCGATTTCCGCGCGGCCCGTTGTCCTGGCGAATCGACCGTCGGTTGTTGGGATAGGCGTTCGCTTCGCGCAATACCAGGTCTCGCCGCAACTGAGCGTCCTGATCGATCTTTGTGAGCTCGTTGTTCAACTGATCAATAGGGACATTACTTGGCAGAGTCGCGTTCGTTCGTGGGTCCCGTGGATTGGCGCCGTTCGCCGCAGACTTGTAGCTCCCATTCGCGATCGCATCCTGCTTCAATGCTTCGAAGTCCTTGATGAATTTTTGAGTTTCCTTGTTGAGTGTCGGGTCTGGAGCCTTCAATTCGCGCCCTGCCTGGGCGGTCTGAACTTTGTCGCGCGCATTTCGATTCTTGAAAGGGTTCGGGAAACCCTTACGTTCCTCCGCTGCAGGCGGGGCCGCGTTGAGATTTCGAGCCTGATCGTTGACCGCTTGAGTTCCGCTGGCGAGTGCGAATTGCTCGCGTGCCAGTTCGTAATCTGCCTGCGATCCTGTCTGCTGCCCTCTTCGAACATAGACTTGCGCCAGATTGTTGCGGGCAATTTCGTTGTTCGGTTGAACTCGGAGAGATTCCTGCAGGTACTGCTCGGCTTCATCCAGCCGGTCTTGCGAATACAATGAATACCCAATGTCGCTCAGGAGTACTGGATTGCCGGGTTCCTTCGAAAGCGCCAATTGATAATGGTTTTGGGCTTCTGCATAATGGCCTTCCTGATCGGCCAGAATCCCCAGACGATGATGTGCTTGCGGATTTTGCGGGCTGGCCTGCAACACTTGTTCGTATAGAGCCTTCGCATTGGCGTTCTGATTGGATCGTTCGGCCTGGCTGGCCTGAGCCAACAGGCTTTCCAGACCGGCATTTCCTGCCGGACCGGTTGGCGGAAAATTCGCCTGTTGCCGACCCTTTTCTGGCTGTTGAGCGAGTGAGTCCGCTGAGGGAGACCGAGCCGCTTTCTGTTCGGAAGCCTGGCGGCGTTTGGCGTCTTGAGTTAGCTGTTCCGGAGTTCCGGAAGGAGACGTACCGGGCTTACGTAAAGCGCTATTCAGGCTTTCGCAACCCGCACTCAAGCAGCAACACAGGATCAGCGTAGCAAATAACGTGGATCTCATAGCTCACCTGCGGCTGACCTGGGTCGAACGTGAAGACAGGCTTCCAAATTTGCGACGAGCGTCGGAACTGGTACACGCATAATATATGGACTTCAACGAATGCGAATGATCTTCCTCGCGGGAGTCGCTAACGCTTCTGGAATACGTAATCGCCGTTCAATATATGTGCGATTTTCAACATTGCGAAATTGATACTGTTCGCGGCTACGAATGAGTCTTTTTCTATATTTATTCCGGCGATCAAACGTCTCATACTTAACTGTACGCGGTCTGAAACACTGGATCAGCGAAAAGTCGGACCAACAGAACTTATGTGGATGGGGAATGAATTTGAGCGAAACGCTCTTGCAGACGGGCAATTGTCGAAATGGGTAGGCTGCCGAAGGGATTGACGTGAAACGCCAGTCCAACACGGACGTGTCGAACTTCGGAATTTGATAGGATTTGGGGTGCGCCGCGAACTTTAGCTCAAGTTTCAGACTCTGTCCAGATGAGTCTGGAAGTGACTTCCACTGACGGGTCTGCACCTCGACGCGGGCTTCGTTCTACCGCGTCACCCACGCCCAATTCGGCGTAAGCCAAGACTCGCGCGTTGAAATCCCCTACCCGCGTGTGGCAATTGTTCCTGCCAATTCGATCAGCCGCCGGGATCTCATCCCGACCTCCCGGTTATTTTGCCGTTCGAAATCGAGTTGAGATAGACTTCGTGTTGCTCGAACCTGACGCTAGTGAAGTCCGGCTGAGCGCGTCTGCAACTTTTCCATCCCCAATTCCACCTCCTGTCTTCAGACTTTCGAAAAATCGCTCTGTCAGTAGAATTATCGCCAATCAGACC
>JAQGHT010000184.1 GCA_028291565.1 Planctomycetaceae bacterium
ATAAGTGACAAATGACCACATTCCAAGTCGACGACTTGCGACAGTCATTGATGCGCGGCTCCTTACCTCAACTTTTGCCATTTTGTGATCACTGCATCAATGTCAATTCCGCGATAAATTGAGAGCATTCGAGTTTTTGAACAACCGCAACAAACCAAGAGCGATTAAATCATCCGAGGGAACTGCTCGAAGCTCATCGGAAACAATTCGTTGAGGCCGCGTCACAAATGGCTGATTCGATTGGATGTGCAATTCAAAACAACTTTCATTGCTTCGATGAACAGAGCTACGTTCGGCCACGAATTACCAGCTTTTTTCTAGGCGGACGATTTTGAAACACAGAGGCACAGAGATCACAGAGGAAGAGAGGGAAGAAACTCTCTGTGTCCTCTGTGTCTCTGTGTTTCAAAAACTAAAGAGGAGTGGATCACGTTGTTCAGAGATAACGGCAAAAGTCGAGCTTATCCACAAGATCAAAGTAATGTGCTGCATTTCTCCTTCAAAGTCTGACAAAGCACCTGGTGAGCAGTAGGGGAAAGCCCACTGGTTCTTTGGCGTTTTGTCAGCTTCTGTGAGTACGATCAACTCACGGTCCGTCAATCCAGGAACAAACCAGGCTTTACCTCAAAGTAGCGAGCCAGTTTCTCGATATGAGTTCGATTCAACTTGCGTTTGCCGCCCAGCACTGACGACATTGTCGAGACCGCAATCTCCGCTCCCGCAGCCACTTCAGACAGAGTTGCATTTCGAGTGTCGATCAAATGTCGCAGCATTGCGATACCGGACACCTCAGGCATCGGAACATTGGCGTCCTCATAATACTCGATCTCATGACTGAGACTGTCGAAATAGCCTTGCTCCTGATCATCCAAAGGCTTTTTTCGACTCAGCAGTCGATCAAGAACTCCAATCGCCTGATTGAGCTCGTCGTCGTTGCGGAGCGGACGAATAGGAAATGCGACCACCAGCTTGAGATAACTGGCACTGGCACGCGATCCAGATTGTTTTGCGAATTGCAACAAACCACCCAGCGCCAGTCGAACCTTGCTGGCTTGATGAGCCACGTTGGCCTGTTTCATCGACATCTTCGAGCCTCCAGAACTGTCTTCAATGGCAGTCACAGAAATTTTTCCAATGACCGCGATCATAGTCCGCTAGCCTCCAAGAGCAGTCAAGAGTAGGTTTCGCATTTTGCGAAAGAGCGCACAGAGTTCTACTGCACAAACAGCGTGATTGGCTTTTTGATGGAGCAACAATATTCCCCAATCACGTCGCACGTCGAGTTTTGATCGTAATGGGCTGCTTCGCCTCTTCCTCTGTGAATTTCTGGACATTCCCCCGAGGATCCGAGTACGTTCCAACCTGAATGATCAATTCGCCATCTGGAGCTCCCTCGATTCGAAATGTGCCATCTGGCTGCGTTGTTGTCTTGGGTCGCGAAAAATCATGAATCGCGACGGGAAAATTGGGAACGGGGGCTCCAGCCGGATCCAGAACCCGCCCGATAATGATCCGTTTTGCCGGACTCAGCTTCAGTGTCAACTCGGCATCCTTGTCGAGTGTCAAGCGGTCTGTATGCGCGCCTGCGAAACCGGGGGCATTGGTATAAATCGAAAGCGAGATTCCTTGAGGAAACTGACGATATTCGTAGATTCCCTGCTCGTCGGTCATGGGAGCAGGTTCTGGGGCGTTACTGATATAGCGATAATCGGAGTGACTGACCTTGGGCGTTAGAAAAAGGGTCTCACCCAACCTGGCACCGGCGACAGGTTGCCCCCGATTGTCAATGACACGAATCTTCAACCGGGGCGACGGAGCAGGCTTCAGTTCCACCGTGACCGGTTCGATTTTGGGGCGCACCGTTAACGTGTTCGCACTCGGGAACGCATAATCAGCCGCGAAAACCTGCAGACTCAAATGGGGCACTTCTTTCGTTCTCAAGAATGAGCCCAAGTCCACATCTTCTTTCGGCAGTGTCGCAGACTCTCGAGTGGCCCAGGTGACGACTCGGTTCGTGTCATTGTTGATGAGATAGAACGACCACTTGACCGGCGGCGCGTTGTCGGGCAACTGGAGAGTGATGGGCAGTTTATTTTCCGCACGATTGTAGAGTGACCTGAGTGCAACAAAGAATCGTGCATCCTGCGTCCCGCTGGTCACAGAATCCCGGGATCGGCTGCCGTCCGGGGCACGCAGTTGAAATTCCAGCGTTCCGTGCGGCAGGCCTTCCAGCTTGAATTTTCCCTCACCGTCCGTTTTTGTTTCGCGGGGCGGATGTTGCTCGAATTTAATCGTAGTGTCAGGAATTGGGATTCCATCCTGATCGGTGACAATTCCCGCGACCACCTGGTCCGGACGACTCAACAGCAACTCCGGTATTGTGATGGGCTTCGTATCCCGAATTGAATATTGGGCCGAGGTGACCTGCCCCATTTCGACACGTTCAACATGATCCACAACGAGCTCAAAAGTTTCGCCACGACGTAGATGCCGTAGCATGAATTTTCCAGCTGCGTCAGTCACCGCCTCGGGTCCCCAGGGGAACTTGGAATCGGTACCGTGGAAGATGCGCCGACTGCGGATGCGGGCGTTCGCCAAGTGTTGCTTATCGGGGTCCACGACGCGGCCTTCAACGGCAACGAATTCTTCGGTTTCCAACGCCACGATGATCGGTTGCAGCTTGTTCTCAATGAGAATTTCTTTCGTCCAGACCGGTGTGAAGCCCGGCACATCGATCAATAACCGAACCGTCTTTCCCACTTCGCGAGCCATGAATTCCTGATCGAATTTCGGCCCTTTCCGCAGGCTTGTTTCATTCACGTACTTACTCCCCTGAAAGACGGTCCGGACGATATAGTCACCGAGCTTGGATTTTTGGGGGGTGGTCAATTCGACCTCCGACTTCGGGCGAACAGGTTCGACCTTGGGCACCAATTTGTCTTGCTTGACGACCGCTTGGTCCTTCCGTTCTTCCGTGATGGTTTCTGTATTTCCACGGCGAGTTCGTGCGACTAATTTCGAGCCCAGCTTCAGAACCACGAACGGAGCCGCTCGTTCCTCTGAAATCTCGATGATCCGCGCTGCATCGGGGTTTGATTCTCGGGTCCGGTCTACGATTTCGAGAGTCGCGATCCCCCGCGGCACGAAAAACTCAAATTCTCCGTTGGCCTTCGTTTTCGTGACCCGGGCAAAGTCAATTTCCGATTGTGGGTTAGCTGTCATTTTCACAGTCAGTCTGACCCCCTGATCGACCAGGGGGCGACCAGAATCTGCCTCGACACATCGTCCCTTAAGCGGTGCCCCCTCCTTGACGACGACTTCCGCCTGCGTAACTTCGCCAGCGGCGACAATGACCTGAACTGGTTTTATTGGTACGAGATCCGGTTGAATCGCCGAACGGGCAACACGCACTTTGTATTCGTCCGAAAGTAACGCGATGGATTCAAATTCGCCCTTGGCGTCTGTTTGGGTGTCGCCGAAACTACCGAGCTTTCCACTGAGACTGACGCCGCGGAAAGATAATTTGACGCCTGCGATCGGAATCCCGCCCGCATTCTTGACGGTCCCTTTCAGACGTCCCCCCTGCTCCAGGACTTGATCTCCAATATCGTCGACAGAGTCAGCCCACGTGAGATGGGTCTGGCACCACTCCCGGCCAACTGTGTAGGCACCAACATTAGTCCCACCAGGAACATGCAGTTCGAATCGTCCCTGCTCGTCCGTGAGAATCCGAGGCAAAGGGAGGCCAGTGCCACCATACGCTCCATACGTGCTCACCCCAAGCTCGTTCTTGGTGCTTAAGTCGCTGACAAAAACGAGAACCTGTGACAATCCCTTTTGACTGGCGTCAACCAACCGGCCCCGAATGGTACGATCAAAGGGCCGTAGGACCAAGCGAACGGACTGATCAGAAATTGCGGTTGCGCTTGTCCCATTTGATGAATTCGAAGACTTCAATCGCTCCCGGTGCGCAGAGAAGAAACTGTACCATCCCATTCGCCGATCGCCGTCACGTGCCAGCAGCGCGACGCAGTCTTCGTAAGGCTCTGGAACGGTCGACCAGCTGAGGGGAACTTGAATTTGTCCCTTGGCGTCCGTCCGAAAGTTTTTGATCAACCGACCATCAATGTAATAACCAGACACTTCAATATTCGGCGCGGGGGTGCCATCCGCATTCACAACTGTTGCAGTCAGCGTTTCCGCATTCTTAGGTTGATCGCCAGGCTGCTGGCTCTGCGGACCCCGTTTCGGTTCCGCATCCGAGTTTTTGTCCGACGCATCTGACTGAGCCGAACCGCCTGCGACGACTGTTTTTGCGTCCGGCTCTGCCTCGGACGAAGCCGTTGATTCTTTCGGAGCGACCTGTCGCGCTGACAGGAAAGTCGACGCACCCAAGATTCCCACGATGACCAGTATCAAGACGCCGGTCCAGGAAACGGGAATCGCAGCGTCGGCTGGAACGGACAACAATCGCAGAATTCGCCGTTTAAATTCCGACGAATTCGAACCCGTTGCCGCGATACCGGCCAGGTTGATCGAAAGACCGCGCTGCCAGGCACACAACTCCGCCATCCGCAATAGCGCTGCGGCATAAGCGAGCCGCTGCCAACCTGCGGAAACGACGCAATCATCACAGCAGTTCTCGCGCTCGACCCGGATGCAATGACTGACATACCACACTGCGGGATGAAAGAAGAGAACCGCTTCGACGATCCGCTGAAAGAGATTGACAATCAAGTCACAACGTCGAATGTGGGCCAACTCATGGGCCAGAATTGCTGAGATCTCATCCGCGGATAAACCGGTTCCCAGACTGATCGGCAACAAGATTGTTGGCTTGAACACGCCCACAACAACTGGAACAGAAACTCGTTGACACCAGGTCAATACTGGGGCCAGCTTCAACCCCATTCGTAGCACTTGCTCATCCAGGATTCGCTGAAGTTGAGAATCGGCGACTCGCTGCGATTTCCGGGCCAGCCAGTGACTGCCGCACACCCCCAGCAACAAGCGTGCTCCCATGAGCAGCAGGCCGCTCAAATAGAACATTGTGGTATACGGCGCAATCAAACTTAAGAGCGAACTGCTGTCGGAAGAAATGCGGATCTCGCGCTCCAGCGGCCTTGTCGACGCAGCCGATACCGCTCGCGATGACAGCGCCACGGTGTCGTGTTCGGAATCGTCTCGGACAAGATCTATTGAAACCGGCTGGGCGATGAAGTCCCTGTCGTTAACTGGTGTTGTCGTGACCGGTTCTCGAACTTCTGATGGATCCGCCGCGGTCAATCCTTGAGCCGGGAGTGCATTGAATGTGGGGCAGCCAAGCCACAAGGTCGAGATGAAACCGACAGTCATACCTGCCAGGACTGTCACATGCACCAGATACCGGGACTGCGCTGACGAGCGAGACATCGCGTTACTGAGCCCCGCGGCCACAATCGCCCACAACAGTCCCTGCCACAGAAAATGGAGCAACGCAACCGTCAGCCACACACTCAGACTCAACAGGCCTGCATCTGACAGAAACTGATTCATGGCGTTTGCTCCTTGCGTTTGCGGTCGATGATTTGACGGAGTTCTTTCAATTCGTCGGAGTCAATTTGGGCACACTCGAACAGGCTCAACATCACTGCCGCGGCGGAGCCATCAAAGACACGTTGCACGAGATCGCCGAGCATTCCTTCAGAAACTTGCTCACGCGTGATAAGAGGACCGAACAAAAACGCATTCGCCTGCTGAGTCCGATCCAGATACTTTTTCCGGACCATGACATTAAGAGTCGTGATCACCGTGGTGTGGGCCAGATCCCGCCCTTGTTCGACGAGCGCCTGCCGAATCTCACGCACGGGCAGAGGTGCCCGTTGCCATAGGATTTTCAGGATCAGCAGCTCCAATTCGGTCGGGTGTCCCGATGACGTACGCCCCATGATACACGGACTCCTGACACGCAATTTGTAGTAGCGGCATCTCATCGCTTGAAACACAGAATCACGCGCAAAACATTCCCACACCACCTTCTATTTCCATAGAAGATACCAAATCTTACCGCCGCGTCAAGTAGATCTTCTATTTTCATCGAAGGTTTTCCGGAAGTGACCTCGCGGAGGCAATTCGACTTTGTTTCTGCCCAAACATAGACCATCAACCATCCGCATGATACGATCACAAATCACGTCGAAATCGTCGACGCGATTGGTCCGCGCCGGTGGTCCAATAGAAAGACGTTCGTACCCAAACCGCGAAAAATGAAGGTGCAAGTCCTTCCCGGCGCGATCTTGTACTCCACATGCCGGTGGTCGAGACTTGGCGATCCGTGGGTCGGAGTCCGGTGTCATTGCGGTTTGCAAAGCGGGGGGACGGTGGTGTAATGGAAGCACGTCGGATTCCCAATCCGAATGCGGAGGTTCAAGTCCTCTCCGTTCCTTCGCATGCAAGACCTCAGTGGTATAACTTACGGAGGATCATGAAGCACCGCAAAGACAGAGATGCTCAACACCATTTCTCGATGTCCATAGCTGTGAGACACGTGACGACCCACCGACGGATTTTGGCACGTTCTTACAGCGGTTTATCCTTGAGTGTTCCGATTTGCGGAGATGAGTCGTGCCATTGCTTTAATTCCGGCGCGCCGGGATACTCGGCGTTCAAGCAGTGCTTCTTTTCGCTCCGTAAGCACTGCTTTACGACTGAGTACAGTCATGAAGCAGTGGCACGTCACCGGAAGATTCAAAGTTAAGTCGATATCGCCTATTCATGACGCGAAGGCATTATTCAAAACTGCCCCGCTGGAAAAACAGGAACGGTAGTGTAATGGAAGCACATCGGTTTATCAGACCGAAAGCAGAGGTTCAAGTCCTCTCCGTTCCTGTACCAGATGGAATTGATGCTGAGGAACTAAGGATCTGTTTAAACGTGCTACAGCAGGTCGCGGATGACCCTGCAATCATCGATCAGCATGCCCGTTTCAAAACGTTGATCGCCAAGATTCACCGCGAGGGCCAGCGCGGCGTGAAGAATCGCCGACGTCAAGCACTCCAGGCCGAAGATCGAATCCGTACCGAACAAACTGGCATCATCCAACAACAACAGGGGCCAATTTCAGCACGCCTGATTCAGGGCTCAGATGCAACTGGCACCGCGACAATGAATCCAGATGCGGCCAGCTTGCGGGACGTGTTGACCGACCAGGATAGTCCAACCCTCAACTCGGCTCGTCAATGTTATGTTTGCAAACAACACTTCACGACATTGCATGCGTTCTATCATTTGCTCTGTCCGCTCTGTAGTGAGCTGAATTGGACGAAGCGTCAACAGCGGGCAGATTTAACCGGCCGCAGAGCGCTCGTCACCGGGGGACGGATCAAAATTGGGTTTCAGACCGTGCTCAAACTACTGCGCGACGGCGCGCGCGTGCTGGTCACCACCCGTTTTCCGCATGATGCCGCACACCGTTTCTCGCAGGAGCCTGACTTTGAAACATGGAGTGACAAGATCGAGATCCAGGGCCTGGACCTGCGCGATCTCGTGCAAGTCGAAGCCTTCGCCTCACAATTACTGGAACGCGGCGATTCCATTGACATCCTGATCCACAACGCAGCCCAGACGGTCAAGCGACCACTGGCGTTCTATCGACATCTATTGGAAGCCAGTCCGCCAGATGTTCGAGCGTTGTCATAACTGCGAGAACCTGCTCCGGCGACGACCCTCCTGGAAAGTGGACCCCGATATCGAGGGCACCTGCCGGGGCCGGAGTCCTTTTTCCCGGCGGAATTGTTCGACCGGGACGGCCAGCAGATCGATTGCCGGCCCATCAACAGCTGGCTATTGAAGCTGGGCGAAGTGAGTACCGTGGAAATGTTAGAGACCTGGCTCGTCAATGCTGCGGCACCGTTTATCCTGACAGGACGATTGAAACCGCTGATGATGCAGTCCATACATCCGAGGCGATTTGTTGTGAATGTCTCGGCCATGGAAGGACAGTTCGCACGCGCGGGCAAGACGGTGCATCACCCGCACACCAATATGGCCAAGGCCGCGCTGAACATGTTGACGAGAACCTCGGCGGCAGACCTGGCGGGAGAGGGCATCTATATGAACAGTGTCGATACCGGATGGATCACCGACGAGAAGCCATTGCCCCGCGCAGAACGGGTCCGCAAAGAAGCTGGCTTTTACACTCCGCTGGACATAATCGATGCGGCGGCCCGCATCTACGATCCCATCGCGACCGGAATTAATGACTCCACCGAGCCCCTGTTTGGACATTTCCTGAAGGATTACCGTCCCTTTGCGTGGTAATCTAGGAGCAACATAAAAGTAGGACAGGTTTTCAACCTGTCCGTCCGGCAATCGCGTTAAACATTCGCATCTGAGCTCGACTTTGGCCAGCTTTTCCAAACAAGTTGATCGATCAATGCTTGAGATTTGAAACACAGAAACACAAAGAAATCACACTGGAAAGCCTCTGTGCCCTCTGTTTCTCTGTGTTTCAAAATCCTGTTTGGATTATTGAAGCACCCTTGAATCGGTAGGTCTTTCAAACAACCGAATATTTCTGATTTTCCAAGGAATTTGCGTCAGGCCGTCCACGCAAGGTGGCCAAAGTCGAGCTGAGTGCCTGAATCATGAACAATGAAAATCACGTTCGCCAGTCCGTTGCCGTGGCTTGCCCCTTGTACCAGGATGCCCACGGAGTGCCGGTCGGAATGCCGGTTCCCAAACCACCCTGCCCCGCCGAAGAAATCGTGCCTCTGCGGCGGTTTCTGGAAGCCAACACGGTCGTTTCCGAGACCATCGTGTTTCCACGTGGGACCATGACTACGGATGGACGGCTGGATCTGTGCAAACAGGACATCGGCTCTGCAGGATGTGAACAAATCATGGATTCACTGCGGCGTAATACTCATGTGCGCAGCCTGCTGTTAGGAACAGACGGCATTGGTGACGCCGGTGCGCGAGCCGTTGCAGATTTGATTGGACAGCGTCCGCAATTGCAGATTGCGTATCTTGGCTGTAATGGGATCACAGAGAACGGTGCGGCGGTTCTCGCTCAAGCGGTGAGCTTGAACCAGACGCTGAGTGGACTGTGGCTGAAACGCAATCCGATTGGAACTGCGGGAGCAATGCAACTGGCGAAGATGCTGCAGACGAATTCTCATTTGCGAGTCCTTGATCTCGTTAATACTCAGATCGGATTTAGCGGACTCGAGGCCTTGACGAAGACCCTGATCGCCGAGAACTCCACTCTTGAAAGACTGCATCTGGGTGGAAATCAGTTCGAACCTCCTGCAGCAGAATTGCTGGCGAAATTGTTGATTCACAATCGCTCTCTGAAGTCGCTCCTGATCGATGTGAACTGTTTGGGGGACGCTGGCGCATTGCTGCTGGCCAACGCCCTGAAACAGAACCGCACCCTGCAACATTTTGACATGGCAAGTAACGGCCTGACCGAAACCGGTGCCACAGCCTTATTCGAAGCCGTTGCAACACATCCCGCCTTCTTACATCTGGGGCTCGGTTTCAGCCCCTCGACGAAGGTCCTTGGAGCTGTCGCCAATCATCTGGGAGACCGGGGAGCAGCGTCTGCAGCAAAGTTCTTGCCCCAAAATGGCACGTTACGGTCCTTGGATCTCACGAAGACTGGAATCGGCGTTTCGGGGCGGCAGAACATCTGTGAAGCCATGCGTTCCAACTCCACGTTGACTAGTTAACGCATAGATGGACCCGTTCCCACGGAACTCCGCACGCGGCTCGCCGAGAAGTGCATGAATGATCCGTCTGCAAACACCACGGTGGACGAGTTGCAATTGATTCGTAGTGTCTATCGCTAGCCCCTCAACCAAGTCCGGCCTGATCCAACGGCTGATGACGCCGCGCAAATCCGGATTGAAGACAAATGAGTCAACGGCTATCATCAACGTTACTCCATATTTTATTTTCGCATTCGACAGAGAACACGGGTAGACGGATTCAAACCATGCTGCCAATCACACGCCGAGCGGTGCTGAAATCTTGCGCTCTGACTGTCGGTGGCAGCGGCCTCGCTAATTTGTTGCGAATGCGCGCGGAAGCCGGGAATGGACTGAGTCGCCCGACCTCGGTGATTTTTGTCACCATGGGTGGCGGTCCGTCACAATTTGAAACGTTTGACCCCAAACCGGAAGCGCCTGCCGAATATCGCGGTGCGTTTCAGTCGATTGCCACAAACGTCACTGGCGTTCAGTTTTGCGAACTCTTACCGCGTCTTGCTCGTCTTGCCGACCGAATTGCCGTCATCCGTTCGATCCATCACGAACAGGCAAGTCATATCGCAGAACATATCGTCGAAACGGGCTTCGATCTGCGAAATTTCGCGAGTACCCGAAACGGCGATATGCCCAGTATCGGTTCCATCGTATCGCGTCTCCGAGGCGTGGGACCCTCGGGAATTCCGAGTTACGTTTCACTGCCCCGCCATCATGCATATTCGAGTCCCCATTGGATTGGAGCGCAACATCACTTTTTCGCCGTCGATTCCGACCCCAATTCCGAGACTTTCGCTGTCAACAACCTGGCGTTGACCGGTGGATTGAACCGAGAACGTTTGCACGAGCGTAAGCGGCTTCAATCCGCATTCGGTGCAAACCGGACAGTGGCGGATCGAACAGGAGACGCGGCTGCCATTGATGTCTTCTCCAAACAGGCGTTTGATCTGATCACCGGCGAGCGAGCCCAGCGCGCCTTCAACATTCAAGCCGAAGATCCGCGGATCCGTGACCGCTATGGTCGAAATGATTTTGGTCAACGTTTGTTACTCGCCCGCCGCCTGGTGGAAGCTGACGTCCCCTTCATCACTGTGCGGACATTCGATTGGGATGATCACGATAAGATCGCGGAACGCATGAAAGTGCGGAGCCCCATTTTCGATACAGGCGTCTCTGCGTTGATCGAGGACCTGCGAGATCGCGGCCTGGACCGCGACGTGCTGATTGTCACTATGGGAGAATTCGGACGGACGCCGCGCGTTAACCAGAATGCTGGACGAGACCATTTCCCGGCCGTCAACAGCGTCATGCTTTCGGGCGGGTCCTACAGGATGGGCCAGATCATTGGAGCGACTGACCGCACCGCATCTCAAGTCACCGCCGCTCCCTACCGGCCCCAAAATGTGTTGACCATGGTCTATCGGCACCTGGGTATTGATCCAGCCACTGCTTTTAACGATTACTCCGGCCGGCCACGGCACATTCTCGAGGAACGCGGTTTAATCGCTGAACTGATCTGAGTTCCAGCCGAGGTCAAGTTGCGGTGAACTCGGTGGCGTCATTCCTTGTGTATCGATCTAGACTCACAGGCAAACTTCGGTTTCCGCTGCTCGCACAGCAATGCTGGAAATCCGATTTTCAATTGGGGCGTTATTCACCTCTTTAAGCCCCTGATCCACCTGCGGACAGCGTGATACTCTGTACGCGGGTCGGCATGAGACATTGCAGACCGTTGGGAGTATAATAATGGCCAGAGCAGTTTGACTCTGACTGCTCCCCGAGAAACAGTCCATTCGCCGATCAAATCGATAAGACGATTGTAACAGCCAAGGATAGCGCGCTTGAGAATCCGCAAGTCGCTCGAACGAGATTGATTGAATTTTCCGTCGCCTTTGACACGGAACCGCTCAAATTGATTTTCGGCCAAGTGTCAACTGCTGGTGAGAGTACTGCCGCCCTTGATTCCGTGGCCAAAACACGCATATGATCATTTACACCCACATGGGTACGAATTCTAGGTGGGTACGAATTTTCAGCAACGTTGCCCAAGGAGATGCCGATGTCGGCCTTGATAACCCGGTTGCAGCGAACCCTCCCGAAACCGGTGTTGTTTGGACTCTACGGAGCAATCGGCGCACTGCTGGGCGCATTGATTCTCGGTGAGGCACTCTGGGCCGCGCTCAAGCCGCCGCCGCCCCCGGGACCGGTGCTTCCACCAGCAGCGATCCGAATTGCCGCATCGGAAACATTGGGACTCAATCAAGGGGACAAGAACCAGTTCACCGTTCGTGTTGTCCGAGATTATTTCGAAGGCCCAGTCGTCTTGAAGTGCCTCGATCTGCCGGAAGGTGTCACCGCGAATGAAGTCCATCTCGACGCAGACCAGAACGACGCCGAATTGGAATTGGTCGCCGACACAACGGCACAGGTAGGGGAACAATCCTTCAAGGT
>JAQGHT010000186.1 GCA_028291565.1 Planctomycetaceae bacterium
TCGAAACTATCCTCGTAAGAAGAAGGAAACCCCACCAGGCAGCCCTGTCTTCAATCTCGCCAACGAGCTACAAATCGATTCCGCCAAAGCCGTTCTGGCGAATTACAAAAAAGGGTTAACGGCGTAGGGTGCCACTGGCTTTGCCCAATACTGTCCGGGACTTTTCTAACGGGTTTGTAAGCTTGCGCTTTCGGTGCGCTGATGTCACAATTGGCTTCGATGGCACCCTACTCACCAATTCCGAAAGCAAACGCTGCTCTCACTGCACCTGCTGAAAAACAGATTGAACTTCCCGTTTGGCACGAAACTGTGCAGGCAGGAAAGCTGATCGTGTCACTACAAAAGCATGTTCAGCGACTTCGAAATGGCCCCACGCATGGCAATAGACAACTATTTCTCGACGATGTCTTTATCGCTTATTTATTAGCCTTCTTCAATCCTTCGATTCGTTCTCTGCGAACCATTGAGGATTTCAGTCAAACTAAGCAGGCTCAAAAGCATCTCTCCACTGATAAGATCTGCAAGAGTACTCTCTCCGATTTCAACCAACTGGTTGATCCTTCGCGATTGGAACCAATCCTCACGGCGCTTCGAGAGGAACTGACGAAGCGTTCGGCCGAAGGCCGATTGCACGCTCCCGACCTGAATTCGCTATTACAACAGATCATCGCCGTTGATGGGACGTTCCTGCACGCTGCGGCAGATGTGGCCTGGGCCGTCTGCTCGCGGAATCAACGAGCGGGAGAATGCTATCGTGCCCGGCTTGATTTGCACGTGGATGTGCGAACCTGGATGCCGGAAGTCATCGCGGTTCCCGATCCAGGCGAAAGCGAAGGCGATAGCGCGTCACACCTGCTCAAGGCGGGCGCGATCTATCTGTATGACCGAGGGTTCATTAGCTACAACGTACTCACTTCGCATTATAAGAAGACAGACTCGGGTGACTGGGAGCGACACGCGGATTTCGTCCTGCGTTTGAAGAAATCAACCGCCGAGAACTCCATCGCCTTTGACGTCGTTTCGACAAATGAACTGACGCCAGCGGCGTCCGCGGCGGCGATCTATTCGGATCGGGTTGTTCGCAGCGCGGGACTCCAGAAGCTGAACGGACTCAATGTCGAATTTCGCGAAGTGATCTTAATGGGATCAGACGGCAAGGAACTACGCTTGCTGTCCAATCGACTTGATCTGCCAGCTGAAATCATCGCGCTACTTTACCGTTATCGGTGGCAAGTGGAATTATTTTTTAGATGGATGAAATCCTACGCCAATTTTAATCACTTGATCAGCCATAGTGCGGGCGGGGTGCTGTTGCATTTTTATGTCGCACTCATTGGAGTCATGTTGATGTACTTGCAGACGGGCCACCGCCCCAGCAAGTACATGATGTCACTTCTGAGCCTCGTCACTCAAGGAGCGACAATGGATGAAATCATGCCGATCCTGGAAGAGCGGGAACGGCGGTGCGAACTGGACCGGCAAAGCGCCGCCAAGCGTCGCGCGAAGAAGAATGCCTAGAATTCAATGGCCCGTCCGCGCCTGCGGCCGAGGCCCTGCCGCCGCTTCTCCTTGGCACACTCTCTGAATGCCAAGAATCGCGACTCAGGCCAATCCGCCGATGCTCGGCGTCATTTTTCATCCCGAAATACGACCGGTGACACACAATCTGTTAAAATGTCGGCCAGTATTGGGCTTTGCCAGTATTTGGGGCGTCAGCGTTGTACACGTCCGTAAAGCCGTTCGTGGTTTGGACATCTGTCGACACTGACGCGGTTGGTGGAACCCGAAATCGTCCATTTTGAAAGACACAGCGACTTTCGTCGATTGGCGCCCCAATGCGAAATATCTCCGCCCAAATTAAGTCTCGACAGTGCGACTCCGCGGCGACCGAATCCGAGCACGTCGGGGCGGCAGAGGTAGAGACACGAAGCCGAAGGCCAACCCTGTTCAAAGAATGTATGGTTGCCATTCGAGCAGATCAAGGTCGTTCCCTGTCACGGCAGAATTCGATAGAATCACCGCAATCGAAGTTCTCGGCCAACTCACCGGAAAAACCATGTCTGACATACGAATCCCGATGGCCGTCTGCGCTGAAGTAACGAACCTTTACAGCGGATCTCACGCGAAACATGAAGCGATCTTTGAATATGCTAGCGTGCTTGGGCCTCCGCCAATCCTCGCTCACGATTCCAAATGGAAATACTGGTTGCGGGCGGCTGGAGACAATCCTGCGGTCGATAGCCTCGCGGTCCTTGGGCGACTCTTGGAAGAGTTCATGGACGTTGAACCATTTGATGATCCGAGAGCATATGATGGCTGGATAACGCGTCGAGAACATGTCATTCGAGTTTTGGAGGAGAATGGCTTCAGGTATTTCCATGGAGGCCGGGTCCTATGTATGCAGCTCATGAATGATGGCTTTACAACGGTAATTGAACTTGAGGGCAAAGAATACGTGATGAATAATCCGCCCATCACCTAAATAAGCGGGGGATGCCGCTTGCGGGCCTTCATCATATCAGTCCCATGCCGGAAACCAATCGGGAAACATAAAGACTGGCCTAATGAATGGTGAATTGGGACACCTGGAGCGGGAGACAGGATAGAACAACAATTGTGTTCACGAGGTTTACAGTCGAACGGATTCGTCAGGGAAATGGTTTACGGCGGGGTGGCACTGCTATGGACTCCAAAAATACGAAATTAGTGGCACTGCTTCAGGTCGGCGCGGTTCGAATCACGTGTTTGAGATGACAGTGTCGCCAATCTGAAGTAGTATCTCCCACGAACACGGGCCAGAGTTGAATCCGCCCCCTGAATGACAGTCGTTCCGAACTCAGATCGAGTCCAAAACAAATCAGGCATTTCTCTGAAATCGACGGCGTCCAAAGGGACTGCTTGATCGCCGAGTACCCGGCGCGCCGGGACAAACTAGTGGCGCGTCCTCCCTGTTGTCGAAGTTCAAAACGGTGCAGGCGAAAACTTGGAGTTGACACGCAAGACAGAGACGATTGAATTGGTGGGAATTATTTCCAAAGAAAGTGAACGTAAGTCATTCACGACGATCGCGAGAATGGTATGTACCCCGGAGGGGTTTAAGAAATTAGCCGGGCCGTTGTTTATACACAGTTTATTGGCCTGGGCCGAATTTTTCCCAGGCGATCGCAAAATCCATCATTCGTCGAATTCCCATCCACATGGGTAAAGGCCCAAATGGACGCTCCG
>JAQGHT010000200.1 GCA_028291565.1 Planctomycetaceae bacterium
TCGAAACGTCTTATTTCTGCCCGCGTGCGGTATTTACTGTTCGCGGCCACGAATGAGTCTTTTTCAATACTGATCCCCGCGATCAAATGTCTCATTCTTAACCGTACGCGGTTAAAGGCAATTTCGGGTCAGGCTTTGGCGATTTCAGGAATATCCAGGATCAGGCACACCTTACTTAGCCCTAGTTTGTGGTAGTTTTATGTGCTGCGGTGGAATTTGAAATTAAGCAGTCGAAACCTTGGTCCTCCGCATCAGGTATTGCCACGGTAGACTTGAGGAGAATTTTGAAGGAAATCAACATGCGTGTAGCATGTGCTCGGGGCACCAGCCAGCGCTATGTTTTTCCAATTGCGATTTTGCGGCAAAGGTACAGGAGAATTCGAAACGTGTTTCGTTATTGGTATTTAGGATTTGTTTTAGCGTCTGTCATGGTGGTCGTTTGGTTGGGGGTTGGGCGACGTCAGGCGCGAGCCGATCAGGCCTCAGAGACCCGGGCTGCGGTAGAACGAGCTCTAAAGCAAGCGGTTGTTAAGCCCGGTAAGGGGCGAGTTGGTCGAAAAGTGGCGAATTTTGTCCTGCCGGATGTAACCGGCAAATCGGTGGGACTCAGTGATTTCGCGGACAAAAAGCTGGTCGTGATTTTTTCGATGGGGACGGGTTGTCCCATCAGTAATCTGTATCTGCCAGACCTCATTGCCGCTCAGGAAAAGTTTGGTGGCGAATTCCTGCAGGTCATTGGCATTAATTCGCAGTCGGGTGACACCCGGGAAGAAGTTGCCGCGCATGCGAAGAAATTTGGCGTGAATTTCCCCGTATTGCATGATCCCGATCAGCGAATCGCTGATTTACTGGGAATTCAACGCACTGCAGAAACATTTCTGCTCGATCAGCAGCGGGTCGTTCAATACCACGGCCGGATTGATGATCGTAATTCTTATACGACGAAGCGCGACAAGCCGGAACGCGAAGACTTGCGCGAGGCTGCCAAGGAACTTCTGGATGGCAAGCCCGTATCGGTCTCGACAACGAATGTTGAGGGATGTTTGATCAGTCGGCCTAAACCGAGAGAGGCCGGAACGGTCACATTCACGAAACACGTGGCGTCGATCCTGCAAAAGAACTGCCAGGAGTGCCATCATCCAGGGACCGCAGCGCCTTTCTCGTTGTTGTCTTATGATGATGCCGTCAGCTGGTCAGCCATGATTAAAGAAGTCGTGCTGGAACGCCGAATGCCGCCCTGGCATGCTGATCCGCGACATGGGCACTTTTCGAACGATCGTTCCATGTCCCAGGCCGACATCAACATTCTGGTCGATTGGGTGAATCAAGGTACGCCCGCAGGGGAAGAAAAAGATGCTCCGCCCGCCAAGGAGTTTGTGGATGGGTGGCGAATTGGCAAACCGGACGTGGTATTCGAATTGCCGGAAGAAGTTTCGATTCCCGCCAATGGCACTGTGCCCTACAAATACTTCTCGACGGAAACTCACTTCAAAGAAGATATGTGGGTCGAGGCTGCTGAAGCTCGCCCGGGAAATCGCGGAGTCATTCACCATATCATCGTGTTCTTTCAGGAACCTACGGCGAAGCGAGGCGTTCAAGAACGCAATTGGATCGTCGCGGCAGCTCCCGGTGATGAACCGTTACGCTTGCCTCCTGGAGTCGGTCGAAAAATCCCCGCTGGTTCCAAACTGATCTGGCAAATGCACTACACCCCCACTGGAAAGCCGGAGAAAGATCGTTCCCAAGTCGGGCTCAAGTTCTGCAAAACGCCACCGGAAAAGGTTGCTCGAGTCTACGGTATCAGCAACAAACGCTTCATTATTCCCCCCGGAAACGCGAATCATGAAGTGAAGTCAACTCACACGTTGGACAAGCCTGTCACGCTGCTGGGGATGATGCCACACATGCACTTGCGCGGTAAAGCGTTTGATTACGTGGCAACATACATGGATGGACATACCGAAGTGCTGTTATCCGTCCCGCAATTCGATTTCAACTGGCAGACGTCCTATCGCTTCGAGAAACCACTGGCCATTCCAGCCGGAACCCGGATTGATTGCGTCGCTCATTTCGATAATTCTGCTGGAAATCCGGCCAATCCCGATCCCAAGAGCCAGGTTCGCTGGGGCGATCAGACTTGGAACGAGATGATGATTGGATACTTGGACTACATCGAGGAGTAATTCGAATACTTTTCGGTTTCAGGTTACGTTTGACGCGCGGGCCTGGTTGTCGATAAGATCTACCGCTTCCGCATTATTGTGGAAATAGTGCCCAGCTCCGTTTGGACTGGGCAATTTTGGTTTTTGAGTCACTCTTTTTGCTTTGGCGGCACCCTGAGCTGTCACTTCGCCTGGCTGAAATTGGGCATTTTCTCGTATTGTGCGACGAAAATGATTTCCAATGGCCGGAACACGAAGAAAATCGGGGATAGGAGAACGCATTCGTGGCTGAAATCGTCATTAAGGACATTCTCGAAGCAGGTGTGCACTTTGGTCACCGTTGTAGCCGGTGGAACCCGAAGATGCGGCCGTATATTCACGGCAAGCGTAACCTGATTCACATCATCGACATCAAGGAAACCGTCCGCGGTCTGTTGCGTGCCAAGAAGTATCTGCAACAAGTCGCGTCACAGGGAAGCTTGATTTTGTTCGTTGGTACCAAGCGACAAGCTGCGGACCCCATTCAGCAAGTGGCCGAGCACTGTGGAATGCCCTATGTGAAAGAACGTTGGCTCGGTGGCACACTGACCAACTTCCGGACCATTCGCAGCCGCCTGAAGCGGTTGGAAGAACTCGAAAATCTCGACACGACGGGCGCGATTGCCACATACTCGAAGAAGCGGCAATCGACTCTGCATCGCGAATTCAAGAAGATTCACCGTAACTTGAGCGGCATGCGAGACTTGAATCGCCTACCTGAAGCCTTGATCGTGGTCGATCCACGCAAGGAAGGAAATGCCGTCAAGGAAG
>JAQGHT010000203.1 GCA_028291565.1 Planctomycetaceae bacterium
AAATCAGCCCTACGCGATGGCTTTCGTCGATGTGCGGATGCCACCCGGCTGGGATGGGGTCGAAACCACATCCAGAATCTGGGAAATCGACCAGGACATTCAGATCGTCATTTGTACGGCATACTCCGACCATTCTTGGGGCGAAATGCTGGACAGACTCGGCCGGTCTGACCGCTTAGTGATCTTAAAGAAGCCGTTTGATAATATCGAAGCCTTGCAGTTGGCCGATGCGCTCACGGAAAAATGGCGTCTGGCTCGCCAAGCCCGAGATCGGTTCGCGGACCTCGAACGCATTGTCAATGATCGCACACATGATTTGAGAACTTCGAATGCTCAATTGGCGACTACGAACCAGCAATTGACCGAGACGACTCAGCGTGCGAATGAGCTGGCAACCGCGGCCATGGTTGCGAATCGGGCCAAAAGCGAATTCCTGGCCAATATGAGCCACGAGATTCGAACTCCCATGAACGGCATACTGGGTATGACCGAATTGGCGCTCGATACTCAGCTGGACACGGAGCAGCGGGAGTACCTGGATGCCGTGAAAACGTCAGCCAACGCGTTACTGACGGTCATCAATGATATTCTGGACTTCTCGAAGATCGAAGCCGGCAAATTTGATCTCGAAGCGATTGACTTCGACTTGCGCGGGACATTGGGCGACACCTTGAAGCCGCTGGCCATTCGAGCTCACGAAAAGGGACTGGAACTGACCTGCGATGTGGCCTCCGAAGTCCCCGAGACGCTGATTGGCGACCCCATTCGCCTGCGACAGATTCTCGTGAATCTGATTGGCAACGCGTTGAAGTTTACGGAACATGGCGAAGTTTCAATCGAGGTGGCCGCGGAAACTCAGGCCAATTCGGAAATCTGTTTGCATTTCCAGGTCCGGGATACGGGCATCGGAATTCCCGTAGACAAACAACAGGCCATCTTCGACGCCTTCTCGCAAGCGGATGGTTCGACCACACGTCGATATGGTGGTACCGGCCTGGGGCTCACGATTTCGACGCGGCTGGTGACGATGATGGGCGGGCAGATTTGGGTGGAAAGCAGACCGGGACAAGGCAGTACTTTCCATTTCAAGATCCAACTCAAGGTTCAAACGGGACCGACGAAACGGTCGTTGCCAATCGCTCCCGTTAACCTCGAAAACATGTCCGTTCTGGTGGTCGATGACAATGCCACGAATCGTCGAATACTCAGGGATATGCTGATCAAATGGCGAATGAAGCCCACTGTCGTGGACGGGGGACGGGAGGCCCTGCTCGCACTACGAGAGGCGGCGGAAAGCAACCAGACTTTCGCACTCGTCCTGATCGATGGCATGATGCCCGACATGGATGGTTTCACCCTGGCGGAGCGGATCATTCAGCAGCCCGAGTTTTCCAAATTGACAATCATGATGTTGACGTCGGGCAATCAACATGGTGACGCCGCTCGGTGCCGGGAATTGGGAGTTGCAGCCTATGTGGTTAAACCGATTCGGCAGGCCGATCTGTTGCAGGCCATCGTGAACGTATTGGGCATCGAGGCCTTGACTGCGGGCACGGCTCCGGTAAGTCCGCGAACTCCGCCACCTTTGACTGGACCAGGATTGAGCATCCTACTGGCCGAGGACAATGTCATCAATCAGAAGTTTGCGTCACGCCTGCTTCAAAAGCAAGGACACAGCGTCGCAATTGCCGGCACCGGAGCGGAAGCATTGGCGAGAATTCGTGAACAGGCTTTCGATGTCGTGCTGATGGATGTGCAGATGCCCGAGATGAGCGGTTTTGAGGCCACCGCCAAGATTCGCGAAATGGAGCAGGAAACCGGAAAGCATTTGCCGATTATCGCGTTGACGGCACACGCCATGAAAGGGGACCGTGAGCGTTGTCTGGCGGCAGGAATGGACGGCTATATCACCAAGCCGATCCAGGCCAAGGAGCTTTTCGAGGCATTGACAGCGGTCACCTCAGCACCGAGTGGGGCGAATGCTGTCCGGGGGACGAGACCGAATCTGATCATGAATCGCGAGAAACTGCTGGCTCGCATCGACGGAGATTTGGACTTCCTGGGTGAAATGGTATCGCTCTTTGTCGAAGATAGCCCGGCCTACCTGGCGGCTGCCAGAGATGCAATCTCTCGTAAGGACGTGGTGAGTTTGAATCGCATGACCCACCAGATGAAAGGAACCTTGGGCAATTTCTGTGCGTCCGATGCATTCGAAGCGGCCCATCAGCTTGAAGTTCTGGGCAGCGGGCAAGATCTGAATGGGGCGGAAGAATCGGTGGCCGTTCTCGAACGGTCCATCCACCAACTCCAGGCATCTTTGATTTCGCTGGTCCGAGAACAGCAGCCCGTCCGCCAAGTTGGCGAAGAAGAAATGGTAGCCACAGATAAACACCGATGAAGCACAGATTGGAATGAAAAATACAGGTCACGCGCCAACATTGTCGGTGACGTGGTCTTATTGAAATCCATTCAATACTCACGGTGATCTGAGATCCCGCCAGTTTGAATTTGTGCTGGAAAGATCTTCACAATCTGTGTGACTCTGTGGCGAAAAAATGCGTTCGCTGTTCCTTTTGTCGAAGCAGCGTCTCGCCGCTTGAAGCTCAGGAAATCCCATTATTCACGGTGGAAACGCATCATCGAACTGACCCGCTGTCGCGGTCTATTGCGAAAACCTCTGGGCCTATTGCGTCTGAAGGAAAGCGGCGAGACGCCACTTCTACGGGTGACCCCCGTACAAAACTTGTTTAGAGCAGTAACCTCGCCCTCCCGATAGTTGAATCCGACAGGTATTGATTCTCCGGGCCTAAGCTGGCAGCGGGGGGCAGTGTATCGCTATTTCGCCGCCTTCAGAAAGGCCACTACATCCGCCAGCTGTTGCTTCGTTAACTGCTGGTCAAGTCCTGAGGGCATCACCGATACGGTACTTGGCCGCATCTCTTCGATGTCCTTGCGGGAAACCCGGACTTCATCCTTCGGGCCGGTCGCCAGGACAATTTCGTCCTGCGTTTCGTTACGAATGGTTCCGTTGACAACCTTTCCGTCGGTTAACAGGATTGTCACCGGTTCGTAGCTTCTCACGAAGCTGGCACTGGGGAACACAATCGCTTCCAGCAAGTCGCGTTCCGTACGGATGCCACCGATTCGGGTCAGGTCGGGACCGACCTTGCCTCCCAGATAACCGATTGCGTGGCAGGCAGAACACGCCGCCTTCTGGCTGATAAAGACTTGCTGGCCACGACGTATATCACCGTCTTTAAGTTCCGCCAGCAGTCCTTCCAGTTTCTCTTTTTGTTTGCCCACTTCGGCATTCATGATCTCATAGAGCGGCAGCGATTGTTCCCGGACCTTGTCACTGAATTTGGCCAACCGAAGCTTGACGGCATCGGGACGCAAGGATTTGAGGACAGGTGAGTCTTTCAATGTATTGACGAGTTTCAAACCGACGGCCTCGTCACCGCCTTGTTCGTAGGCTGCTAATAATTTGTCTGCTTCCAGAGGGCCAACTGTCTTGAACTGGTTGGTTAATTCGACAAGTTGGGGTGAGGTCAGTTTCGCCTTGGAAACCACATCCGCTGCAGCCGAGCGTTGATTGAGCGGTTTGTCGGCTTGCAGATTCTCGGTCAGCAAGGTGAATTGTTCAGGACTGACGTCGCGCGTCAAAATCGACAGGGCTGCGAGGGCATCCAACCGGACTTCCGCAGTGAGTCCAGTTTCTGCGATAACGGCCCGCAGTCGCTCGGACAGATCTTTCGCCAGGGCAGCGTCTTTCACCGGGGGAAAGGCCCGCAGGACCGCGATTCCGGCCTGCAAAATCGCCACATCGTCTTTCACGATGGTGGCCGCCACTGCTGCCGGCCAGGCGGCTGGCCAATCTTTGAGACCCGAAATCCGCATCACGCGCAGACCATTCCAGCGTCCATTCACGGGAATCGTGGGACGCATCGGAATGAGCCCTGGATTGCGAGGCTTCTCTGCGGGCGCAGCCGGTGGCTGAGTTCCCACCAGCTCAGCGAGCATCTGCTGGACTTCGGCTCCCTTGGCGAAGCGAGCCACAATCTGCTCTAAATCGGCCTGATTTTGATTGGATTCCGCTGATTGGTTTGGCGCGTTGGTAGCGTTAACTCCAAAATTCAAACCGCCGTCCAGATAGGATCGCAAAATCCCGGCCAGTTCTGCTCCCCATTCCGGATGACGTCCCAGAATGAATACTGCCGTATCCCGTAGTTCACGATCGTTAACCCCCAGCATCTTGCCCAACTGCTGAGGGTCCAGCTTTCCGTTGGGAAGCTGCTCTTGAGCCCACAATGTGGCTGCCATGGGATAGGGCGTCTTGGATTTTAACGACTGATTCGCAGCCAGAATCGCTTCCGCGTCACCGATTTCCAACAGGGCATATCGGAGGGCATGTTCCAGCGCGCGATCAATCTTGGGTTGATCCAGGATCGTCAACAATTTGATGAGCTGTTTTTTGTCGCCAATGCGTCCCAGGCATTCCGCCGCCAGTCTTTGATCGAATGAGGACTTGCTCCGCAATGCCAACAGCAACTCGGGAACAGCGCTGGCATCGCGCCATAGGCTGATGGAATTGAGCGCGGCGTGACGAACTTCAGCGGATTGATCGGACAAGCCAAATCGAACCGCGGCCCGTGCCGATTCATGATCGATCCGGGTCAATCCCCAGACTGCATTTCGTCTGGCCGTCACCGACTTGTCGCTCTTGATCACTCCACCTAATGTTGGAATTGCCAAAATCGTCCGTTGAGCCAGTTCTCGAATGGCGTGCTCCTGGACAACTGGCCGATCGTCTCCGAGTAACTTTGCCAATTCATTCACGCTCAGACTGGCCCAGACCTGCTTCAAGCCTCGCGGATCCGCGTTCGCCGTCGCGTTCTTACGACGCACGCGGTAAATGCCACCCAGGACATCGGGTTTTGGCAACTGCGATGTGGGGCAACAAAGCTTGTACCAGCCGCCAGTATCCATGATGACCAGGCTGCCGTCCGCATCTTCCAGGATGTCAGTCGGATGAAAATCGACATTGTCAGAGACTACGAAATCCGTATCGGCCGATTGAAACTGGCCGAGATGAGGACTCAGGACGTGCCTCGTGATCTTGCGCATGTTGAAGCAGCAGGCGAAGAGATTGCCCTCGAATTCTGGGCCGAATGATTTTGAGTCATAAGTGGTGAGGCCGCAGGGGGCCGCGGCGCCCAGATGGCTGAGAATCGGCATCAATCCGCCGGTTCTCAAGTGTCCATCCAACACGCCGTGATCTTTGCCGTAGACACCACCATAAATCGCATGAATCAATCCATCGCGATTTCCGCCACCCGGATGTTGCAGAAACGTGGTTGTGAAAATGCGTTCTCCACCCGCAGTAAAGACCGTATCGACCGGATTATCCATGCCTCCGGTCATCACCTGCTCGATTCCAGATCCGTCTTTGCGGCACCGAAAGATGTGCGATGCCTTCGTGACGAAGGGCGGCTTTCCCGGCTGTTCGTAGGTCTGCTCTGCGAAAGCCCCTTTACACCAATAAATCCAACCATCGCGGCCCGCATACGGACCGTGCAGATCGTTGGCGCAGCCAGTCAATGTCTTCCCCTGGAACCACTCGACGCGCTCGTCGGCAACGCCATCCTGATTTGTATCCGTCAGCTTCCAGATGCTGGGAGGCGCGGCAACATACAGCGATCCTTCGAGCCACATCGTGCCTTCCGGGAACATCATCTTGTCGGCGAACACAGTACGTTTGTCGAATTTGCCATCGCCGTCGGTATCCTCAAGTCTCAGGATCCGATGCGGCTTTTCGGCGAGTTGCTTGTCGACCTTATCATTCGAACCCGAAGAATCCGCGACATACAACCGGCCCTGTTCGTCGAAAGCCGCCGTGATGGGACGGTCAATCAGTGGAGGGCCAGCGATCAACTCGATTTCGAAGCCGCTGGGAATGGTAAAGTGATGCCCGTTGAGGGCCACTTCGTCGGCCTGGGCCGATTGAAAGTTGGAGACAATCGCTCCGAAAACTGAGCACAAGCCAACGACACTCAATAAACCACGCATCATATTTAGATTCCTCCAGGTCGGAGCGACAGCATTTTCAATTCCCAGGAGTATACTCGGTCAAAACGAGCAAGTCCAAACGCAGGTACTCTCCGAGCGACCAGGCTTGAAATGGGCAGCCACGCGATGTGTGCGGACAATCCCCGTCCGCGATTTCCGGGATATGCGTTAATCCCTCGCCCAACGAATCGAAAGACTTACTGAGCGGTTCCAGAAATCGCGCTCTGGCTGACTGTTTGACGGCGCTTGTACCACCGTGGACTCGGACCCAACCTTCCACAAATGGCCCCATCAACCACGGCCAGACGGTTCCCTGATGATAAGCGAAATCACGTTCGAGGACGCCCCCCTGACAATGCCCCCGATAGCTTGGGTGATCAGGAGCCAGCGTACGCAATCCCACCGGAGTGAGCAGCTTGCGTTCCACCTGCTCCAGCAGACGGCGGGCCTTTGCGTCTTCGAGCAACGGAAACGGCAGCCCTCCGATCGCAAGAACTTGATTCGGGCGAAAAGTGGAGTCCACGCGTCCGACTTGGTGATCGACGTCAACGACATCCGCCAGGTGTCCCAGTTCTTCGAGCCAGAATTTCTCCAGGAAACGAGACTGACTGAGACGCCAGTCGACCTCTGTTCGTCCCAGCAGAATTTCGCCGATTCGCAAAGCGTTGATCCACAGTGCTTGAATTTCAACCGGCTTGCCGATTCTGGGAGTTACGGCAACCTCCTGGATTCGGGCATCCATCCACGTCAGGGCCAGGCCAGGCGAACCGGCTGCCAACAGCCCGTCTGAATCACAATGGATACCAAACCGGGTCCCCTGCCGATAACCACGCAAGATGTCTTCGACCGCCTGCAGCAGAGCCTCTTCATCGCTTTCAGAGATTAGATTGACCGATTCTGCGGCCTGCAGCAGTTCATAGACTGCGATAACGAACCACAGAGAGGCGTCGACAGAATTGAATTCTGGTTCCGAGCCCGCATCGGGAAATCGATTCGGCAGCATTCCTTCCGACACGCATTTCGACCAGCCCAGCAGAATTTGACGAGCCTCAATCAGTCGTCCCGTCGCCAGGCATAATCCTCGAATCGAAATAAAAGTATCGCGTCCCCAGTCCGTGAACCACGGAAATCCCGCAATGATCGTCAGTCCGAGATCGCGACGGGCCAGATAGGCATCCGATGCTTGAATGGTTCGATTGGCGAACTGGCTGCGCCGCAGTAACTCCCGCGGCGTCAACAGGGCCCACAAACCGTGATCGACTGCCGCGGGCATCGAGATTCCCTGCGGTGTCTGGGGAGTCAACAGCCAGTACGCATCGTCGTGTTTAAGATCCCAGGTGAAAACGCCCGGTGATGCCAGATCCTCGGCATCGTCCAACCCTCGTTCGCGTTCATCCAGGTATAAAAAATTCCGATACCAATCGGCTTGTTGCATGTACCTGCCATTGTGCCCGGCTTGAATCACGGGCAAGTCCGGATACGGTTGCCAGTCGACTCTGTTTTTCGCCGCATTTGTTTTGGAATTGATCACAAGTCGCTCAAATTGAAAGCGCTCGTTTTCCCGGTGCAAAGAGTGATAGTCCCGCCCTGAGATCAAGGGGCGGACGGATAGGATGAGTTTGTCGGTAATGGCCTCAATTGACCGATCCAGGCCCCAACGCAAGAAGACCGCGCTCTTGCCACGCGGCACAAATAATTCTTGCGTGACAATCAGACCGTTGGGTAGTTCAAACGTCCATTTGGGCCAAGGCCGAGTCGTAAAATCGATGAGGGAGTCAATGCCTCGGGGATGGATAATATCTGGTCCATAATACTGCGACGAGAGGGCATAGAATTCCGAGTCCGTTTCCAGAGTCGCTTCGAATCCATTGACCAGCACGATTCGATTGGTCGGTGGATTGAGCGCCGTCAGCAACAGGGCGTGATACCGCCGAGTCCGGATTCCAGCCGCGGTCCCAGACGCAAAACCGCCCAGACCATCTGGTTCAATCCATTCCTGATGCAGTCGCGTCTGCAAATCATATTGAGAAACATGTCGGGATACTTCATCCATGAATGGATCTCGAGGGCAGCGTGGAAAACTACAATGGCATTGTGGGACAGAATCGACAGACGAGCACAGCCACCGCCTTGCGAGCGATGCAAATGGCGAGACGTCTTGCAAATGACTCTATCGGAAAATCAATTCCGCACAAGCCAGAGGCTTATTCTACGGCAATGTAGGATGGACATTCCTGTCCGTCACGCGCGACTCAGGTCAAACGGGATGACACCAGAATTTTCCATTCAACTTTGTCAACATCCCATACATTTGCATCTCCACTTCTACGGCAATGACTAGGATGGACACTCCTGTCCGTCCCGTGCGACTCACGTCAAACAGCGCAGCATCCGAATTTCCATGCGCTCTTATTAAAAACCTCCCCAGTTTGCATCGCAACAAGCTGCTATTCAAGCGAGAATACTGACACTTTTCGCTGAACTCCCCTGTGTTTGGATTCAGCAGCATGGGAATTTCCAGCAATTCAGTGACTTCTGCGGCGTGAGTGCGATTCGAATGGAATTTGAAATCTGAGATCTCAAATTTCAAATGAATTAACGACCAAGGGACTCGAAACGCGCTGATCAACTACGGGGATTGGCGCTAAGTGTCTCAAATTACGGTGTTTTTGGCCAATGAGGCGTCGTCGAATTCGATGCTGCCAAACGAACAGGCGAGCTGTGGTAATCGGCCCACTGGTTTTTCGCTCTTTTGTCAGCATTTGCCCCGCATTCATCTTCGCCGAAGTGAAACCAGGGGCTCGCGCCAAGGGAATCCCGGAAAGCGCATTTGCCTGAGATTTACGGAAAATCACAGTCACAGAAATGTGCTACAAGTGTAGAATCATCAAGTAGGGCTTCCATTCGTCAATCTGATTCCTTGCAACTCGCGGACTTCGTGGAATTCAGGCATGAAAAATACGCTCGCTCATCGAATTGTTGTTCTACGACCTGGCTTGACTCTCATCGAATTGATCCTGGTGATTCTCGCCATCTCCCTATTGTTGTCCCTGGTGATACCAAGCGTAGGCAGCCGTGGCCCCTCTCGACGAATGGAGTGCCAATTTCATTTGAAGGAACTTGCTCTTGCCACGATGAACTATGCGACAAACTTCAAGGGGCAATTGCCTGATCTCAGAACCAGTCCTCTCGGTCTCTGCGATGCCTCGATCGAACCATCGATTCCGAGCTCTGTCTCGTTCCATCTCGCATTGTTCCCCTATATGGACCAAGCGGGTGCGATTGAATTTATCGAAACTCAACCTACGGCTTTGGAGGCGAATCGCGCTCTGTCAACAGTCTTAGACAATATGTACAAAGCACTTACATGTCCAGACGATTCAAACCACTTCCGAAAGCCTGGTGGCAACAGCTACGTCGCGAACGCGGGATATGGCGAATTCACGGTCACCAAGGGCGAAGTGACGATGGGCGGATGGACGGGATTGCACTCGGCTGAGAACTGGGGAAACTGGGACCTCGCGCATCGACCTTATGCGGATCCTGGTGTCGCGCCGAGTATCAGTCCGCTGGACAAGAAAATCGCCCGGGCGACGGGTGTCTTCTGGATCCCTGACGTCGACGGATGGAAACGGAAAATCGATGATATTGTGAACGGCGATGGATCGGGGCAAACGCTTCTGTTCGGCGAGAATCTGAACGCCAGTTCTTTGGACATCTCGACCGCGCCGACCGCTATGGACAATGCCTTTGTCGTAGGCCGCACTGCAATTGAATTCGAGTATACCGCCCCGAAGTACCTGGCATTCACCAGCGTCCCGAAGCCGTTTGGGTTCGCGATCAACCAAAATCGCGGGACACTCGTCGGGCAATCACCGATTCCATCGTCGCTGCATCGTGGCGGCGTGAATTTCGCGTTCTGTGACGGACATGTCTCATTCCTGGCGGACGAGATTGATCCGTCTGTGTATGTTCGCCTGATGAGCCCCGACGGAGAACGCTGGGGACAGGCGCGCGTGAGTGAATCAGAGTATTAGCTCGGTGCATGAAGCGATCATGGAAATGTAGGATGGACATTCCTGTCCGTCTCGTGCGACCCGCGTCAGGCCGAGCGGCGTCCGAATATCGATTCACCTTTGTCAAAAGCCCCCTCTGTTTGCATCCCAGCAAAGCTGTGATACAAGCAAGTATGCTTCTACCACAAGACAATGGCGAATCGAGGGGGCAAGCGTTCGAAATTTCGGACACGCCGAACCCAGGGTTCTGGTTCATCGGCGTGTCCGAGTCAAATCAATGTCTCTACTTGTTGTTGATCGTCACTCCGGGCAAATCATCCGTCCGGAACGGCGTCAGGGGCAAGCCGGCCTGGCTGAACATATTGACGACGGGGTTCGTCGCCCAGCCATAGCGGACCGAGGTCGGAGCGGCGACTTTGTCACTCCAGACTTCGATCTTGCCATCAGGCAGGACTTTCGCCGAGGCCCAGACGAATTTATTGTCTTCGCCTGCAATCGCGAAACCGCGTGGTTCGTTGACGTCAAACGGACGCCAGCCGCCGTCGACGTAGTCAAAAGTCAGGGCGATCTTATTGCCTTGCTTTTCCATCGACTTGTATTGCGGACTGTGATAGGGAATCTTGATCCCATAGTCCTTCGCCAAGGCCCACCGCGCGAGTCGCCGGCCGACGTCAACTTTGTTCTTGGGGTGAATGTCTTTGCCTTCACCGATGTCGATGATGACCGCTTCACCGGTGTTCGGCAGCTTCATGGTCATCGTCTGAGCTTCACGCAGCTCGGCCCAGTCGCTCTCGCCCGGCTCTGGCTTTTCACCTTGGAAGTCGGCCAATTGAACCCAATAGAACGGGAAATCTCCTTGAGCCCATTCGTCG
>JAQGHT010000229.1 GCA_028291565.1 Planctomycetaceae bacterium
CAATCAGAGTTTCCTGCAAAGATTGCGGCGAATCATTTCAAGTTAAAGATGAGTTAGCCGGAAAGAAAGTCAAGTGTCGGCTGTGTGGCATTCCAGTTCGTGTGTCGAGTGAAGTTTCTGAGGATGAGGACGAAGACGAATTGCCCGTCTCGCGAAAACAATCCAAGAGCAAGTCTTCGGCGGGGAAAAAGAAGGGGAAGAAATCGGCCCAGGAAGGTGCAAATGCCACCTTGATGATTCGAATCGGGATTGGTGTTGCCGCAGCTTTGGTGATTGGCCTGGCTGGACTGGCCATCAGCGGCAAAATGGAAAGTAATCGGAAGATCGCTGAAAAGAACAAAGAGATCGAAGCGAAGAATCAAGCCAATGCCGCTGCCGACGCCCCTGTCCTGCCGGGGATGCCTGCAGCACCCGGAATGCCTGCGGCGCCAGGGATGGCTGGAATGCCAGGAGCGACCAATACGGCTATGCCGGTTGGCGGGGCCGCTCCCGGAATTGTGCCTGCTGGTGGTCCAGCTCCGGCTGCTGCCATGCATGCCGCTGCTCCACTCAACGCGATGCCCTAACCCCCCGTGATCGATTTTTGTAGCCAATCTCGTGAGAGATTGGGACGGGGCGCCGAATTACTGGTCCGACGCCCAAGTTCTGGCAACCTTGGCGACGTGGAAATCAGAGTCCGAAAATCCCTCACAGCGTGGCCAATGCCCGTCGCGGCGCCTGCTGCTCCCTGAGAACTCTGGGTCAGGCATCATACCCTGATCCTAAAAGCACTCCTGCCACACCGTCGGGCTGATTGATGTTTTCTAATATCAACAAATAGGGGTGGGCTGTTTCGAGCGTGTGGATATAGGGAAACAAAGTCAGTGGAAACCCTCCTTCTATCAAATGACGCTCTCAATCGAAGTGATTCTGGTCTAATCATGACTTTTAGAATGCTCGACGATTAATCAGGAGAACTCCTGTAATCGAAAGAATCTCTCAATAAGGCCCCCCAGCCGTCACGGGCGACCTGACGCATTGTATATCTTTGTAAGCCATTGTTGTTTCATGGTTTACGCAGGGTGAAGGCAGCTGTTGTATACATTCGCTATCAACGGATGCGCGGGAAATGCTTATTTTGCCGGGCGGCTCGACAATTTCGACATAGTCTTTGTCTCGCCTGTCGGGAAACAAATACCTGGCCAGCAAGAAGCGAATGACAGCACTGATCCGGGGGAAAATTTGCTTTCATACTAGGGTAAACCTATATTGTCTGGAGTGGGCAACCGATAGCGACCAATAATGGTCCGGCTAATCCTATCGTTTTCGTCGTCTGAAGTTTCTTTTCGAGGAGCGATCCATGTCCCGTAGTCCAACACGGGTCGGATTCACCCTGATTGAATTGCTCGTCGTTATTGCGATTATCGGCGTCCTGGTCTCCCTGCTGCTTCCGGCTGTTCAACAAGTTCGCGAGTCCGCTCGTCGTACTCAGTGTAAAAACAATCTGAAACAAATTGGTTTGGCGCTGCGCAGCTACCACACGAATTTCATCGTGTTGCCGATGGGGAATACCTCGAATCAGGTGACCAACTGGGGCTCTTCGTTCTTCGTTTCAATCCTGCCCTATACGGATCAGGCTACCGCATTTGCCAAGATCAGCTTTACTGCCTGGCCTGGTTGGATCGCCAATAATGCCGTATATACGGGATATAATCCCCCCTATCAAATGTGTCCCTCCAGTCCGCTGACTCATTTCAAGCAACGGCCTGAACTTCCAGCCGAGGGGTATGGTCAAACCTGTTACGTTGGAATTGCCGGAGCTCAGGGTAGACTGGACGTCGCAGGCGTGTACGGGGATCTGTCAGCCGCAGGAACGTTGTTTTACAACAGTCATATCTCGTACTCCGACATTACGGACGGGACTTCGAATACGATGCTGGTCAGCGAGCAGTCTGATTTCGCATCGGATCGTAGCGAAATTCGTTCGACGGGTGACTGGGGAGCCTGGATGGGGTGCGGGTTCTGTGTCTCGGGTGATCCTGGGATCAAACCGGCGAACTTCATGCAGACGACGACCAGTGGTATCACGACCTTGCACACCAACTGGCCGTTGGGATCGAAGCCGCCGCGAACATCACATCCGTACCTTGGAGCAGCCGGTGATGGCGGTGGAAATTATCCCCTGCAGTCAGCTCATCCCGGCGGTTTGCACACGTTGTTAGTCGACGGTAGTGTACGTTTTTTGTCGAATCGGACAGACTTCGCCACGGTCATGAATCTTGCGGATCGCCGTGATAGCAGTGTCCTCGGTGAATTTTAACGCGTTTTTTCAAGAGTCTATTCCGCACACGGTTAAGAATGAGACGTTTGATCGCGGGGATCAATATTGAAAAAGACTCATTCGTGGCCGCGAACAGTATAAAAATCCTCAGTGCGGGTCGATGCTGGCAGGGTCCTATGAGAATTGGCACGAGAATTCGCCTTCGATTGCGTCTGCCGAATTTTGCGCGGGGGGCCGTACTCGGTTTCGTCTTCTTGTCACTGACTGCGACAGGATGTTACGAGAGCGGCGAACGGCATTTCCCTGGTCAAGTACGGGGTACAGTAACCTGTGCAGGGGCTGGGCTGGAATCCGCCAGCATCAGCTTTGAAGGAGGCGCCGCCGGGGCATTCGGGGGGCCGGTCCACGGGGGAAAATATCAGCTCGAGAATGTCGCCGAAGGGAATTATGATGTGGTAATCTACCCGGTCAATACGTCCACTCCGGAACTCGATCCCAATGCGCCGCCGTACGATCCACTGTCGCGAACGGATATTCCGCCGCATTACCGATCTGCCTTGACGAGTGGTCTTAAAGCGACTATCACCAGTGGATCCAATACCTTCGATTTCCAGTTGGATGCGGAACCGCAATAATTGATTTTCGATCAACGAGTACCAGCAATTTGTCGTACCAGCCATCCATGATTCGGGATGGCTTTTCGCATTTGTAAGGCTGGCGACAAGGCCCGGTAGGAATTCTATGTCGTCTGACAATATTCATTCGCACGCACTCGATCAATCGCAGTCTCCCTGGCAATACCACGGCTGGCCTGAGCACTCCCAGATTTTGCTGAACTCATACCGTCTGTGGACGAAACGGGAATTGATTCCACGTTGCGGTTCTGAACTGGAACAGGCGAAAGTGCTATTTGAGTCACCCTTTGTCGTCGTGTCTCATGGAACCCAGCCAGATCCAATCTTGAACTATGGGAATCGGACTGCCTTGGAGTTGTGGGAGATCGACATTCCAACATTGTTGCAAACGCCCTCACGTCTCACCGCCGAGCCTTTGCATCGTGACG
>JAQGHT010000239.1 GCA_028291565.1 Planctomycetaceae bacterium
AGATCGACATGCCTTCCCACCTGGATTCACACAAGCCGCGAGACGCCAGTCTTAGCCCCGCTGGCCGGAGTGGGATTGGCCGGAGTGTGGGATTTACATGCCTTCCAACGCCATTTCCTGGTTCTCCTTGATGTCGAACAACTTGTTCAACCGGGTGATCGCGAAGACCTCGTAAATATCCGCCCGGATATTGCAGAGTCGCAATTTGCCCTTGGACGCTTTCACCTTCTTATCGAGTGTGATGAGCTTGCCCAAAGCAGCACTGGAGAGGTACTCGACGTTACTGAAGTCGAGCACGATTTTCTTTCGGCCATCGGTATCAACCATACCAAACAGCTGATTGCCGATGATCTGAATGTTGCCTTCGTCAAGAATCTTCTTATCGACGAACTTGGCAACCGTCACGTCATTGACTTCTTCGATATCTAAACGGCGATGACCGGCTGACATTGCGACCCCATCCTTCAATTTGCAACAACGGAATTTGCAACCATGGCCCATCCGCGTTTTGCGAGCAGTCAGCCTGTTGAACTGCTCGTTCCCACGGTGATGTGAATCGTACCGGACAGACCACTGCTAACGAAAGACTGAAACACCCCATAACTGATTTCAGCACATTGTTTTTTTGGACAAGATGTTAAAACCTACGCCAGCGGTCATTGAATTCATCTGCGTGGCGCTTATGCAGGTTTTTTTTTGCCCGAAGTGCGCAGGGCAGTTTGTCGTTGAGAAGTCTACCGACATTTGTCGATGATGGCCCCCAAACAGCAGGCTGTCAAGCGAGAATCCTTTCGGAATTAGACAGAACGTCGCTGAAAAATCGATTTGCCCCCCAATCGCCCGTAGATTATCGATCGTCAAAACTTCAAAATGAAGCCACGATTTAAATGTGGAGATTGAGATATGCCTGGAACACTCGAGACGCCCGTGACCAAGAAATCCCAACTGTCTGACAGGTCCGAGGATTCCTGTTTGGGGTGGCATCGTTCCTGGGGGAGCGTCACGCGCACTTGCAAGGCCGATGGGATGTATCTGTACCCTATTGGATCTTCTGCAGCGGCCATGGTCTGTTTCCTCGGCCTGACATGGAACTGTCTGCCGGTCCTCAGTCAAAACCTTCCGCACCTTTCAAAAGTCACCAGTGGTGGTGAATTCAAACAGCGGCCGGCCTGGTCCCCGGACGGCCGATACGTCTGTTTCGCTCGATATGAGGGTAACACAATTCAATTGTGGTTGAAGAATCTGGAGTCCCAGAAGGAACGACGTCTGACCAATCGGGACACTCCTGAATACGATGCCAGTTGGGCTCCCGATGGGAAACGATTGGTGTTTTGCGCTGTCGCGCAATCACCGGGACAAGGAAACCTGGACTTGTGTACGGTCGGAGTTGAGGATTTGACGTCTCGACACTTGATCGGCGATAACGGGAAGCTCTCGCACGAAGAATCCCCAGCCTGGTCGCCGGACGGAAAACAAATCGCCTTCACTTCGACACGTGACGGCAACCAGGAGATCTACGTCATGGACCCCAGCGGACAAAACATCAAGCGGGTGACTCAGGATCCAGGTCTCGATGCGCACCCGACTTGGACGCCAGATGGCAAGCACTTATTATTCGCGACGAATCGCTGGGGCGATTTCGAAATCGCGGCGATCGATCCGCAGGGGGCTCAAATCCAGCGTTTGACGAATCAGAAAGGCCTGGACGATTATCCGGTTTGCTCACCGGATGGCCGATCGATTGCTTTCGTATCACTCCGGTCCGGTAACTTCGAAGTCTATCTAATGCCTCGAGAAGGAGGATCGCCAACCAACATTTCCAACAATCCAGGAATTGATAATTTCCCCTCCTGGACCAGCCACGGCGATTTGTCCTGGATCTCGAACCGTGAAGGGGATTTCTCGCTGTATGTCCTGGGGACGAAGTGATCCGCCGCTGTCATCTATCTACCACCTGTCAGCCCCTGATTCAAACGACTCAGAGCTTCGGCTTCGATTTGTCGAACGCGTTCCCGTGTTAATCCGAGGGTTTCACCAATTTCTTTCAGTGTTTTGGGCTCGGAATCATCCAGGCCAAAGCGCATCCTGAGAATCGTTGCTTCTCGTTCGTCCATCGTTTCCAGCATTTGATAGACATGCTTCAAATTGTCACTGTCTACGAGCTCTGTTTCAGGATCTTTGGTCCGTTCGTCCGCGACCATTTCTCCCAGTGACCAGCCAATATCGGCCTGATCAGTTTGGGGGGTCTGGTTGTAAAGCTGAATCGCTTTCTTGACGATCAACAGTTTTTTCTTGGGCAGACCAAGCTCCGCAGCCGTCTCCTCGGTTGTGGGAGCTCGCTTTAGACGCTCTTGCAGGATGGCTGTTGCGCGACGCCACTTCGTCAGCAGCTCGACCATGTAGGCGGGGATGCGAATTGTTTTCGCCGAATTCACGAGAGCCCGCTTGATCGATTGTTTGATCCAATAGCTGGCGTAAGTGCTGAAGCGGGTATTCATATCAGGGTCAAAACCCTCGACCGCCCGCAACAGTCCCAGATTTCCTTCTTCAATCAAATCTTGTAGTGGCAGACCCTTACCGGCATAGGCTCGGGCGATGTTCACGACCAGACGCAGGTTCGCACGCACCATTTGATCGCGAGCTTCCTTGTCGGAATCAGCGATTCGGTACGACAATTCCTTTTCTTGTCCAGCCGTCAGCAGCGCAGTCTCGTTGATCTCCCGCAAGTAGGTTTCAAGTGGGCTTTGCAGGGCGGTCGGTCGCCGACGATGAGGCTTATTCATGAGGAACCTGAAGTCGTTAGGAATGTAGAAACACAATGACGATGGCTTGGCGAAAATCGCCGAAGCACGAATAAAAACGTCACGGAACTCACGGCCCAATAGTTGTGGTCCGCCACCTTAACGGCCACAGCCGTCCATCCCGCCAGTCTGGTACATCACGATGGTGAAGCATCCTGACCGACGACATCGCTCCCTCGTCCAACACTCGATTGACGCTCCGGCACCCCATTCCAAGGTTGGGGTGGCGTGTGAAAGGCCCGCTAATTCGGATTACCTGAGGAAACCGAATTCACATCACCTGGATCCAAGCTCCGCTTGCGACATGATCAACAGTTCAAATCTGTTTGTTTTGTTCGGAAAATCAGAGTGTCAGTTAGACACTCGGAGTCGCCTCAGAACCAGAGTGACTGCATCGAACTGGTTGCGGAATCCTCAATCCTTGGTCGAATCTGCATGAATCTCGTTTGAGACAAGGGAAGCATAGTGGGGAACACAAGCAAGATATCGGTGTTGGGGTAATATACACTCGATTAATTGAATCAGTGAAAGTGGAGCGAATGGAAAATTGCAGTGAAGTGTAGCGATCGAGTGGAGCTTTCTGATCGTAGCGATTACTCATTTGTCACGCAAAACGTGGATTTTCGTGAACACTCGCGATCAGAGTTTTGGCCGGGCAACTGGATTGCCAAGTAAAGGCTTACGGCAATTCGACGCGACTGCTGGTGCAAGTATGACAAGTTATCCCCGTTCGGCCCTAACCGGCGTCTTGTTCCGTAGCGACTGGCCGATCTTTTCCAAGCTGATGTGATCGCGCCACCAGTAACGGTGGTAGGGATTCGCTGAAGATTCCACTGACCCTTTTGCTCGATGTGGCATTTTTGGCTATACTAGGAGGTTCGGGAACAAATTTTTGCTGGCACGAGCGGATGAAAAGAATCCATACAAGAGCACTTATATGTCCAAGCAATTTCAGTGTGGCAATGTTTCAACACGAGCGAAGTTATCAACTCCTTTCTTCGTTTCGCGGGCCGCGATGGGGATTTGTCTGCTTGCCGTGACGATTGCCACCGCTGGATGCGGCGGGGCGACGAAGTCGAACGCGCCCGCCGCGGCCAAATCTTCAGACGTGAAATCTGCGAATGACACGAACTCGGAAGTGGAAGCTTCGGGTTCGAAGGCTCGGCCCAAATTCGAAGCCGTGACACTCGAAAGTGAGGCCGCCAAGACAAGTAATTCTGCGTCGAACGGGACATCGGAAAAGCAGCAAATGGAGTCAGTTGTCGCCGCCATGCAACCACTGCAGGTCATGCTGGGCAAATGGCGTGGTGTGACGAATAAGGAATTCAAAGGCTCCAAGGCTGTCGATGAGTCGGAGTGGATCTGGGATTTCCGGACAAATCGAGCTCAGCCCGCGCTGATCGTGAAATCCGAGAAGAGTCCTTATATTCGCGAAGGTCGGCTGACCTATCTCCCTGGCGCGCGGGAATTTCAATTTACGGCAACGACACCTGAGGGAACTCAGCACGTCATGAAAGGGACATTTGAACGTGAACCTGAAGAATTCACGGGTGACGACAATAAACCCCAGAAATCGTACAAATTAAAACTGACCGAGACGGGAGCAAATGTTGAGGTTCCCTGGGAAGTGGCGTTTGATCAGCAAGAGAATAATCGATACCTGGTCGAAGTGTCGCAGAAGCGCGGCAGCAAGTTTCAACGGGTCGATACTATTGGAACCCAGCGGCAAGGGACTTCCGTCGCGGCGAATGACGAAGATTATGGTGAACGCAAGTGCATAATCTCAGGCGGACTTGGAACGAGCACCGTAAGTTACGGCGGGAAGACTTACTGGGTCTGCTGTTCTGGTTGCCAGGCCGCGTTCAATGACGATCCCAAGCGTTGGCTGGCGAAGATGGAGGAAGCAGATAAGGCGAAGAAGCCACAATAGTCAGTTTGTTCGGGGAAGTTTCCAACTGTCCGAGGGGCGCAGAGTCTGTAACATTTGGGTGAGAATCGGGCGTGGGTGGACCAAGCTGAACTCGCCATATGCTTTCTCTCAGTTGAAAATGGCACATTCGAAACGGCTATCACATTATGCAGTAGTGATAGCCGCTGCCGCGCACCAAGAAAAATGCACTTGTCCACGCATTGGATCTTGTCTTGGCACGCGGATCATCCAGCGAGCGATCCCACTCGAATTGACAGTTCTACTTCTCGAACGGTCTAGGAGGGAATCGATCCTCCGCCTATAATTCGTTATTGAACCGCTATTGTTCCATTCTTCTTTCGAAGCCGGCCCCGCCGTATTTCAGGCCGGACGGAATTGTGCGGTATTTCATTAAGGAAGACGCGCATGGGGCGGAACATGTTGACTGACGGGGAATTCGCTCGTGACGGCGAGTTTTTGAAATTGTTGGCGCGCCGTGACGATGTCCAATTGACGACTGCCGCTTTGGAGCTTGCGCGAGACGCATATCCCGATTTGGACTTCGCATCCGTTCGCGACTGGATCGGTGAGCGCGCCAGCGAAATCTCGTCAGCAATACTGCAGGCGACTGATGAGGAAACCGCGCTCGGAATGTTGACCCAGTGCCTGGCACATGAACAACAATTGATGGGCTGCCGAGAGGCATATTCGCACGCTGACAGCAGTTATCTGAATCGCGTCATACAGACTCGTCGCGGAATTCCGATCAGCCTCTCAATTCTGTATGTGGCTGTCGCCAATCAAGCGGGATTGGCGTTACACGGAGTTGCAGCACCCGGTCACTTTATGACACGGTACGACGGCATCAGCGGTCCGCTGTTTGTCGATGCCTTCGACGGGGGCGAAATCCTGTCACTCGATCAAATGTTGCTACGCGTCCGTTTGACCACCGGCATGACCGAAGAACGCGCGATTCAATCTCTTGAGCCCGCTGATCAGCGGACGATTGTGATTCGGATGTTGAACAACCTCAAGGCCTTGTATTCAGAACAATCCAATTGGGATGCAGCCTGGAGAGTTCAGCGGCGTCTCGCTGCATTACAGCCGGCGTCTCATGATGAACGGCGAGATCTGGGATTGATATCCCTCCGTGCTAACCGTCCTGGAGTCGCCATTGATCTCCTGGAACGTTGCCTGAAATCTGCCGCCAAAACAGAAGTCCCGGTGATCGAAGCCCAGCTGATTGAAGCCCAGCGACAATTGGCGGAATGGAATTAGAGTAATACCTCCCTCAACCTGAAAAACTCGGGTGTCTATGAAATCAACGACCTGTTAAGATCAGCGTTCGACCGCCTCCCACTGAGGAAGGTGGTTCACGCAGTTTTCCACCAATTCTGCAGTTGCACCTCCCCTCGGCCATTCGCCGCAATACCCAGATCAGCTCCATTTTCGCCAGTTTTCCTGCTCACCTTTGGCTTTCACATCGGTGAGTCGATTGCCATTTGACTACTCGAATCGCTCGTCGCCTCGTGGTTTCGTCACTGCGCGCGGTGAGTTATTGCGGATTCGCATTTCCGTGGAACAAGACCATGTCCGGATTCAACTGGCTGCAATGGATTTCCAAACTTGTTTCGACTGCGGATTGTCCCAGATCTCGACGCGGACGTGCAAAACGCTCGAATGGCGCGACAGAAGCGCTTGAAGAACGGATGTTGCTTTCTGCATCCCCCATCATGCCGCAGATCGGTGTGAACGATAGCACGACTGGTGACGATTCGCGGCCAGCACCAGACGATGATTCCCCGAGCCAGACCAGCGTGCCGGATGACATTCTGGACTATTGTCCAGGCGATACGGCCCCGAATAATGGTTCCACTTTCCTGTTCGGACCGCAGTATTCTCGCTCCTTTAGTGTCAGTCCGGATGAAGCACAAACGATAGACCCGTCGCCGGATGATGATTCAATCGCCCCTGATCCCACAGACGATGGTGACCCTGGTTCGATTCAAGATTTGATTCGAATCGACAATGCAGCCGCGCCTCAGGCGCAGCGGCAATTCACGTTCTCGGTGCCTGAAATGAGTCCTGCCGTGACTTTGGTTGGCTTCGTCACCACGACGGACACCGATCCGAATGCAAACGTCAGCTATGCGATCACGAGTGGCAATGACGACGGCGCATTTTCCATCAATCCGACAACCGGTCAGATTGCGGTCGCCGATGGGGCATTGCTCGACTTTGAGAGCCAGCCCAGTATTCAATTGACGGTCGAAGTCACCGACAACACGACGAGCAGCTTTTCGGAGACCGTTGACGTCACTGTGAATCTCACCAATGTCAACGAAGCTCCGACAATGGGCGACACGACCCTCTCTGTTCCTGAAAATAGTCCCGATGCAACCTTTGTGGGGAATGTGTTCGCGTCCGACCCCGATGTGGGCAGTGCCTTTCAATTTGCCCTGACCAGCGGCAATACGGCGGGAGCCTTTACGATCAACGCCTACACTGGAAAAGTGACGGTTGCGAACGGGGCGTTGCTCGATTTCGAGACTCGGCCAATTTATCACTTGACTGTTCAGGTCACCGATAATGGATCGCCGCCGCTTTCCGGGACGGCCCAGTTGACGATTCAGTTGACGAACGTGAACGATCCCCCCATCATTTCTGTCGTGCCGGCAAATACGAAGTACACGCTGGGGGCGAGCGCGACGCGGTTTGCAACTCAGGCCACAGTTTCTGATGAAGACAATCCAATTCCCGATTTCACGGGCGTCGTCCTGAGCGTATCGATTACCGAAAACCGTTCTAACAAGGACGTGCTGGCGGTCAAAGATACCGGCGAAAAGTCAAAGAAGATTGTGATTCACGGTAACAATGTCGTCTACGGCAAGACTGTAATCGGGACCGTCGAAGGCGGGAAGGGTAGCGAACCAACTCTAAATATCACACTCAATTCGGTCGCGAAAACGGCTGGTGTGGAAGCGCTGTTACACGCCTTAAGTTTCTCGACGAAAGATACTTCAACTGACCCGAGGACGCTCAAAATGCAATTTACAAGTCCCGATGGGCATGTCCTCTCGACAACATCCAAATCGATCGCCATTAAGAAACCTCACACGGTCAGCAAATTGCCGGGCTGGGGCTTTTACTAGGCGCGCCTCGCAGCTGGGAAATCGCCAACTGTTGAACAAGTGAATGATGGCAGCAGGAAGAGTTTTCAATCAGTCCGCGCCCGGAGAGTGGACAGGTTGATAACCTGTCCGACTTGTTTCTTCACCTCCCAGGCTTTCCAGCGAAAGTTGGTACCTCGACCGACTCCCCGAACATGCGCTCTGTGTCTCGTGTCCATCTGGAAAATACACGACATCGGCGAGTGCGCGATTGAAAGCGATACTTCTCTGTGCACGGTTGAAAATGACACATTTTGAACGGCTATCATGTATTGCACAGCGACAGCCACTTGCGCGAGAAGCAGAACAGGTGGAAAATCATGTTGGAAATCGATGGTTCAATGGGTGAAGGGGGCGGACAAATCCTGCGGACTTCGGTTGCGCTTTCAATTTTGACTCAAACCCCAATTCGTATCACTCGTATTCGGGCTGGCCGCGAAAAACCAGGATTGCAGAGACAACACCTGGTCGCCGTCCAGGCTGCGGCACGCGTTTCCAATGCCGAAATCACCGGAGATGAGTTGCAGTCTAGCGAATTGACGTTTCGGCCGAATCAAGTGACACCTGGGGTCTATCGGTTCAGTACTGGCTCGGCGGGAAGCACAACACTGGTTCTGCAAACACTCTTGCCTGTGTTATGGAGTGCGCAGGGGCCATCCCGGCTGACATTGGAAGGTGGCACGCACAATCCGTTCGCGCCCCCCTTCGACTTCCTGGCTAATGCGTTCATCCCGATGCTCGAGCGAATGGGACCGCGGATTGGAATCCGCCTGGATCGTCACGGATTTTACCCGCGTGGTGGCGGTTCAATCGATGTTGAGATCACGCCATCGGCAAAACTTCAACCGATTAGTCTGGTGGAGCGTGGGCCGCGGCTCGATTTCCAGGCCGAGGCTGTGGTTGTCGGGCTGTCCAAAGACATTGCCGATCGAGAAGTCGCGACTTTGAGACGTCATCTGAATTGGCCGGGCGATCAGATTTTCGCCAAGGTTCATCCAGACCGGTTCGGAGTCGGTAATTATATTGCGGTGACCTTAAAGAATGAGAACGTGTGCGAAGTTCAAACCGCCATTGGACAACGGGGTGTGCGCGGCGAAGACATGGCACGTTTGGTCGCGAAGCAGGTCCAGCGTCACCTGTGCGCCAATGTCCCCGTTGGGGAATACCTCGCCGACCAGTTGTTACTGCCCATGGCACTCGCGGGGAAAGGTGAATTTGTGACCCTGACTCCGTCATTGCACACGACTACGAATATAGAAATCATTCAGAAGTTTTTGAACGTGAAGTTTGATGTCGTTGAATTCTCACCAGATAGGTTTCGAATCAGTGTTTGTGCAAGATGACTTGCTCGCGTGAATTGAACATCGGGAAAAAGCACATTCGTCGTGCAGGCACGGCTCATCTCCCCTCGGTCTGACGGGTCGAATACCTGCACGACGAACGGCAATTTGTTCACGGTCTTGTATTGCTGCCGTCCCCCCAGACCAGCAGCCAAGAACGCGAACGACTCTCCCCTCTCCCGCTCACTTCACTACGTGTTTAAGCTGAAATTCGACTGGTTTCATCTTGATTGCTCAGCGAGAAACAGTAATTTTCCCAATCAAACTGGTAACGCGATTGGAGCACCCCGCGTTATCACGCTCTAATAACTTCAATCAACCTGGATCGAATACGTCCGCACCGCAGGCTTATCCGGAGTAAGGTCCCCGAACGGATTCTCCTTGTCGACTTCAGGATGTGTGTGCAGTTCGGTTTTGGTCTGATAATCCGCAGGTTCGACTCGAGATTGAACGCCCGTTTCGTCGGCTGGAGTCTCGAAGCCCGCCGTTTGCAACGCCGAGTGGGGTTGCGAAGTGGTGCGAGTGGAGCGAGCGGGCTCTTCAGCGTTGACTTGCGTCACCTGCATTTTCTTCGGAGACTTGGCGACGTCGATGGTCGTCGATTTGAAGGTGGACGCTTCATCATCCGCGGGCTTGGCACCCTTTAAATCGATGTTTTTCGTGCCTCCGAGGGTTAAAGTCGCCATCTGCGAAAACACCGGCGTGCCGCTTGGAGGATTGTAGCGAATCCGCAACGCACAATTGGCCTGATTTCGGCCCTTGCGTGTATAGGGGATGAAGACGTTATAGGCCGGTCCCAACTCGGTCATCGATGAATGCAATTGCCACGCTTCGGGCTCAAAGTCAAACTGATAAATCGGTTTGGATTGCTCTTCTTCCGTTCCTTGATCGTCAAACAAATAGATCCG
>JAQGHT010000240.1 GCA_028291565.1 Planctomycetaceae bacterium
AGGGCATCATGAACAAGCGATTCTATGTCGTCATTTCGTGTCTCATCGGGCTGACGTTGCTCGCATTTATCGCAATACGAGTCCGGATCTTGACCACTCGAACCAAGTTGATCATCGGATCAGATACCACATTCGTTCTCGGTCCGGTCCTTCCAGATGGTAGCGTTGATTTTAAAGCGGCACTCAATGATCGGTATTCTCTGGGCGTTAAACCCGAAGAAAACGCCGTCGTCATTCTGGACGCAGCGTTCAGGCCAGAATTCGATTCACCGGAAGCGCGGCTACGGTATTACAAATATCTTGGAGTTCCTGAACCAATTCGCGCAAAGTGTATTATCGATGCGAGTGAGTTCGCGAAACAATTATGGGGACCAAACTATTCGACGGAACATAATGAGTTCCACGAGCAGGTCTCCACTTGCCAAAAGGAGCCTTGGGAACGTGCGAGTTTCCCGAATGTCGCGAAATGGATCGACGAGAATCGGGAGCCCTTGCAGCTCATCGAACTGGCTTGCCGCCGAGAGAAATTCTACTGTCCGCTGGTGAATGGAGAGCTCCTGCTGGATGCACGCCTCTCTTGGGTTCAGTGTTTGCGATCCGCGGCGCGGTTGTTGGTCGCTCGAGCCATGTCGCGACTTTCCGAGGGAGACCTTAACGCAGCCTGGAATGACCTGCACAGTGTCGCACGCTTGGGTCGCCTACTGAGCCAACACCCGCTAATCGTCGGTAATCTGATCGGCGTCGCAATCGAAGCCAATGGTCTGAATGGCCATCGGTCACTGCTTTCTCGACGCCTTTCCCAAGAACAGGCGTTGCGATTTCTGGATGCGATGAAGGCCATCCCGGAAATGCCCGATCAGACTTTGGCCCTTGATTATGGCGAGCGAGCGATGTTCTTGGAAATCCTCCAGTTGACTTGGCAAGGCAAAAACATTCTTTCAGACGAAGTAAACCTGGCTGCTGTCTTCTCGGGCCAGGATATTAATTTGGCAATGCGCCACGGCAACACTTACTTTGATCAACTGACAGGTGCCCAGCGACTGAAATCTTTCCAAAAGCAGATGACAGCGGCGGAAGAAGTGCGATCTCGTCTTTATCGGCGTCTAGCGAAAACGGTGACTCCGCAGAACGTCGCGGCCGGGTTGGTGTTCACCCCTCGGAACGAGATCACCGTTCAGATGACGGACCTGATTTTGGGTCTGGTAAGGCCCGCGGGTACTCAGTTTATTAGAGCAAAACTCCAGGCAAAAGTGCGTTTTGATCTGCTTCGACTGGGGTACGCTTTGGCGGCCTATCGAGCGGAACATCGTGAATATCCTGAGAAGCTCGAAGCTCTGACACCACGCTTCTTGAAAGAAATTCCACTCGACCCGTTCGTTGATCTGCCCTTGCATTACCAACGCCTGGTAGGGACTCAGCCCCAGCTGGACGGCTTTCTGCTGTATAGTGTCGATAAGGATCTGAAAGATAACGGCGGAATAATACCCGATCGGGGCGAGCCCCTGGATCTCGTCCTGCGCGTCATTCACGAGTAAGACCACATCTCCTTACCCGACAATATGTTGCAACCATTACCCCGCTGTATTGTGACGCCCTGCCCGGTCGGATAAAGTAGCGGGCTTGCTGAGGTCGCTCCCTTTCTTCTGAGATGAGTTTCAACATGGCATTCTTCCCTGACGTTCCGAAAATCGCGTTTGAAGGCCCGAAGACCAAAAATCGGCTGGCTTATCGGCATTACAATGCCTCTGAAATCGTCGAAGGCAAGACGATGCAGGACTGGCTGAGATTCAGCGTCTGCTATTGGCACACGTTCCGCGGAACGGGCTCCGATCCGTTCGGTTCGGCCACTCTGCAGCGCCCCTGGGATGATGGTTCAAACTCGGTGGAAAATGCCATCAAACGAGTGCACGCTGCGTTTGAGTTCATCGAGAAGCTGGGTGCGCCGTTCTATTGCTTCCATGACCGCGATGTCGCTCCTGAAGGAGCCACAATTTCCGAAAGCAACAAGAATCTCGACGCGGTCGTGAAGGCGCTTGCGGAGGAGCAGCAGCGAACGGGTGTCAAGTTGCTGTGGGGCACAGCCAACCTATTCTCCAATCCACGCTACATGCATGGTGCGGCAACGACCTGTAATGCGGATGTCTATGCATTCGCGGCGGCGCAAGTGAAGAAGGCTATTGAAGTCACGCACCAGCTGGGTGGCGTGAATTACGTCTTCTGGGGCGGTCGCGAAGGCTACATGAACCTCTACAATACGAATATGAAGCGCGAGATCGACAATCTCGGCCGCTTCATCAATATGGCTGCCGACTACGCCAAGAGCATCGGATTCACAGGACAGTTCCTGTTCGAACCGAAGCCCAAGGAACCGACCAAGCACCAATACGACTTCGATGCGGCGGCCTGTTTGAATTTCCTGCGTTCGTATGGCCTTATGGACAAGGTCAAGCTGAATATCGAGACCAATCACGCCACGCTGGCCGGCCACACGATGATGCATGAGCTGGAATATGCCCGCATCCAGGGTGTTCTCGGCAGCATCGACGCCAACACTGGCGACTTGATGCTCGGCTGGGATACCGACCAATTCCCGACCGACATTTATCTGACCAGCCAGGTCATGTTGGTCATTCTGGCTCAGGGTGGGTTGCAACCGGGCGGCACAAATTTCGATGCCAAGGTGCGCCGCGAAAGTTTTGAACCGGTCGACCTGTTCCACGCCCACATCGGCGGCATGGACGCGTTTGCTCGTGGGCTGAAGATTGCGGCTGCAATTCGTGCGGATGGCGTTTTGGCCAAGTTTGTGAAAGACCGGTACAGCAGCTTTGACAGTGGCATCGGGGCCAAGATCGAAGCCGGATCCGTCGGTTTCGCGGACCTCGAAAAGTATATTCTCGAAAAGGGCGAAGCGGCTCCAAACCAAAGCGGTCGTCAGGAAATGCTGGAAAACCTGATCAACGATTATCTGTAACGCTTACGCCCCCTGTAAACCCGTTTGACTGAAGACCTGACATCAACCCCGCGTATTCCGATTTGGGATTTCGCGGGGTTCTGTTTTGATTGACCGATATTCGGCCATGGAGCTTTTCAAAGTCACTTCGAATCACTCCCAGTCGACCAGTTGGAGTCCAGGAATTCTCGAAAACTCCTTCTGATTA
>JAQGHT010000267.1 GCA_028291565.1 Planctomycetaceae bacterium
ATGCGCTTGTCTCCATCCGTCCAAACGTTGAAGCCGTCCGCCACTCTTGCCGCCGCCGCCAAGGCCAAAGCGTTGAAAACGCAAGGCGTCAACGTTTACGACTTCACGCTCGGCGAGCCCGATTTCAACACTCCCGACCACATTCAGGAAGCTGCCATCGCCGCCATGCGCGCCGGGCACACACACTATACTGCCTCGGGCGGGATCCTGGAGCTCAAGAAGGCGATCAGCAGAGCGTACGTGCGTGATTACGGCATCGAGTACAAACCCGAGCAAATTGTCGTTTCAAACGGCGCCAAGCACGCCATTCACAACGTCCTGACCGCGATGGTTGGCCCCGGCGATGAAGTCATCATTCCCAGTCCCTATTGGGTCAGCTACAGCGCACTGGTCGAGTTGACCGGGGCCAAGGCCGTGATCGTTCCGACGACAGAGGCCAGCGGCTTCTTATTGCAACCGGAACAATTCGCAGCCGCGATCACACCTCGGACTCGGTTGCTGATGCTGAACAATCCCTGCAATCCGACGGGCGGCGCCTACTCCGTTCCATTGCTGTCAGCCTTGGGAAAGATCGCCATTGACCGCGACGTCTGGGTCATGTCTGACGAAATCTATGAAAAGCTGATTTACGGCGACACGGAATTCCGCTGTTTCGCCACACTTGACCCACGGCTGGTGGAACGCACGGTGATCGTCAGCGGAGTCAGCAAGGCCTACGCGATGACTGGCTGGCGGATTGGCTGGACACTCGCTCCCGTGGCATTGTCGAAGGCCATCGACAACCTGCAAAGTCAGGAAACATCGAATCCCTGCAGTATCAGTCAGTATGCGGCGATCGCCGGACTGGAAGGACCGCAAGAGGGGATAGAGACCATGCGTCTGGAATTCGCCCGGCGTCGTGAATACGTCTTGGAGCGTCTACGAGCTTTGCCGAATGTCACATTTGCGGAACCTCGCGGCGCGTTTTATGCCTTTTTCAATGTCAGTGCCTATTTCAACAAGCCGCTGCCGGGCGGAAAGACAGTCGCTGACGCTAGTGAATTCTGCACGGCGTTGTTAGAAGAAGCTCATGTCGCATTGGTGACCGGAGATGCGTTTGAAGCCCCGGGATATGTCAGATTGTCATTCGCTTCCAGCATGACCAATTTGCAGGCGGGGTTTGACCGGATTCAGAAGTTCTTGCTTGGATGACACACTAGATGCTTTCGACTTCGATCAATCGCCGTGATTTCCTCGCGGCTTCAGCGTTAACGGCCGTCGGCTTGAATTCCCTTTCAGCCGCCGATACCAAATTGGGAATCATTGATACCCATACACACTTCTACGATCCCAGCCGGAAGGAAGGTGTCCCCTGGCCTGGGAAAGACGACAAAACGCTTTTCCGTCCGGTCCTGCCGGCCGAATACAAGAAACTGACCGAGCCATTTGGTGTCACGGGCACGGTGATCGTCGAAGCCAGTCCGTGGGTGGAAGATAATCAATGGCTGCTGGAACTGGCCAAGGATGATCCCTTCATCGTGGGGATTGTCGGCAACCTGGCACCAGGAACTTCGGATTTTGAGAAGCACGTCGATCGCTTCGCGAAACATTCGAAATTTCGTGGTATTCGTATCAACCATGCGGCAGTCAAAAGTGGTCTCGACGATAAGAAGTTTCTCGCAGACATTGGAAAGCTCGCAGACCATAATCTAGAGCTCGATATCAATGGCGGACCGGACATGCTGCCTGATATTGCGCAGTTGGCCCAGGCGGTGGGCACGTTAAGAATTGTGATCAATCACGTGGCCAATGTGCGGATTGACGGCAAAGCCCCGCCCGACGCTTGGGTGCGTGGGATGGCGGACTGCGCGAAATCGCCGCAGGTCTTCTGCAAGGTTTCCGCATTGGTCGAAGGAGGACGTCGAGACGAGGGCTTGTCTCCGTCCGACTTGGCTTTTTATACCCCCGTATTAGATACCGTCTGGAAGTTATTTGGCGAGGACCGCCTGGTTTATGGCAGTAATTGGCCAGTCAGCGTGCGCTACGCACCCTATGGTCAGATACAAAAGATCGTCCAGGAATATTTCCTGACCAAGGGCCAGGCGGCTTCAGAAAAATTTTTCTGGAAGAATGCGCTGAAAGCGTATCAAGCACCACGCGTCGAAAAATGAATGAGTCGGGGCAGCCGAGTGAGCGCATGGCTTTCGCTGGCTCACCGGGACATTTGAAATTGATCAGTCCGAACAAACACGACCGATAAAACACAGCCGAACAAGACAGAAGCATTTCCTGGAGATTCCTGCCATGCGTTGGTCCCACTGGTCCCTGTTACTGCTCGTCGCGGGTTTGTGTACGGGATTTGCGTTGGCCGAAGGTCCTGCCAAGAAGGATGCGTCGACTCAGTCGAAAACACTGTCACTGGTGGCTCGATCACGCGTCAAAGGTGATGGCGACAAGAAGCATGATGCAGTCCGCGTCCAGACACTGAACTGGAAGCCCGAACAAACAGCAATCGTTGTCTGTGATATGTGGGACAAACATTGGTGCCCGACGGCGACCGAACGTGTCGGGGAAATGGCGCCCCGGATGAATGAAGTCCTGAAGTCTGCTCGCAAACAGGGGGTGCTGATCATCCATTGCCCGAGCGATACCCTGGAGTTCTACAAGGATACGCCACAGCGCAAACTGGCTCAACAGGCCCCTAAAGTTGACACCAAGATCCCCTTGGAACGCTGGTGCCGGATTGATCTCACCAAAGAGGGCGCACTACCGATCGATGATTCGGATGGCGGCTGTGATTGTGATCCACAACCGAAATCAAATCGGGCCTGGAGCCGCCAGATTGCCACTCTGGAAATCGCCGACGGCGATGCGATTACGGACAGCGCAGAAGCCTTCTATCTGATGCGTCAACGCGGAATCATCAATGTTATCGTGATGGGTGTTCACACAAATATGTGCGTGCTGGGACGTCCGTTTTCCATCCGTCAGATGGTCAATCAAGGTCAAAATGTCGTTCTGATGCGGGATATGACCGACACGATGTATAACCCAGCAAAGGCTCCCTTCGTCAGCCATTTCACAGGGACTGATTATATTGTCGAACACATTGAGGCGAACTGGTGCCCCACAATCACGAGCTCCGACTTCCTCGGAGGCGCACCGTTCCGCTTTTCACAAGACAAACGGCCTCGGCTGGCGCTGATCATCGGAGAAGACGAATATCGAACCGAGAAATCACTGCCGGAATTTGCCCGTCAGCATCTGGGCAAGGACTTTCAAGTCACCTACATCCTGGACAATCCCAGCGACAAGCATGACTTTCCGGCCATGAGTGAACTGGCACAAGCAGATATCGCCCTGTTGAGTGTCCGGCGGCGTCTTTTGACCACCCAGCAACTCAAAAACTTCCGCGATTTCGTCGCCGCGGGAAAGCCAGTGATCGGGATCCGCACCGCCAGCCACGCATTTTCTAACCGGGATGATTCAGTGCCCGCCGGGCGGGATGCCTGGCCAAAAATCGATTTGGAAGTATTCGGATGTGACTACACGAATCATCACCATAACGCGGCCGGAGAATCGGATTCGCAATTCATTCGACGCGAAGAGTCGGCGGCCAGTCATCCGATTCTGGCTGGAATTCCGGCCGGCGAAACGAAGATGGGGTCGACGTTGTATCAAGTCCTGCCACTCAATCCCAAGGCTCAGGTGCTGATGCTCGGCCGCTGGGGAGACAAGCAGCCTCATCAGCCTGTCGCCTGGACCTATATTCGGCCAGACGGTGGTCGCTCATTCTACGTGACTCTGGGGGGCGTTGATGATTTCAAAACAGAAACCTTTCAAAAATTGCTGAAAAACGCATTGCTTTGGGCTGCAGACATCAAACGCTGAGATCCGAAGTCTTAAAACTTCAGCGACCCAAAGTCTCACGACTTCAGCTACGGGGGCGTTGCCGCGATAAGCCGCTCTCGCTTCGCACTACGACATTTGACAAGATCGATTCCATGACCGACCTGCGTGTACAACAGCTTACAAAGCAATTTCCGTCAGCGAATGGCTCGTTGGAGATCCTGCGGGACGTCGATCTGGAATTGAATCGCGGCGAAGCCCTGGCTGTCACCGGCCCGTCAGGCTCGGGCAAAAGTACTTTGCTTTACATCATCGGCACATTGGATCGTCCGACTAGCGGCACGGTCAGCATTCAGGGGCAAGATCCATTTCACATGGCCGACGAGCAATTGGCCCAATTCCGTAACAAACACATCGGATTTGTGTTTCAAGACCACCACCTGCTGCCGCAGTGTAATGTGTTGGAAAACGTGCTGATTCCGGCCCTGGCAGGGACAGGTGCCGGCGCTGAACAGGAAGCTCGAGCCAGAAAGTTACTGGATCGAGTTGGCCTTGGAACGC
>JAQGHT010000287.1 GCA_028291565.1 Planctomycetaceae bacterium
TTTGGCTCGCGCGTACAAAGTCGTCGTGGAAAATACACCGCCAGTCGTTGCGGCTGCGCCACCGATTTACGAATACGTGCTGAACTCCGCGATCTGCCAGATTCTCCCGGGCAAGGCGACTGGGGAATTTTCAATTCGTGGCTATGCTCTACCAGTCGGGCGACCGGGCAATCGGATCAAATCGATTTCAATCAAATGTGACCAATGGCAGGACTGGAAAGAGGTTGAAATCGTCAGTCCAATTCGTGATTTCTGCTGGGTGCTGTGGTCCGGGAAATTTCAATTGCCACCGAATGCGAAATCAATTCAAGTTCGCGCGACTGACACTTCAGGAAACTCGCAACCGGTCCGGACTCCGTGGAATGCCCATGGCTATCAGTACAACGGTTGGCACGCTGTGAATCTACCGAAAATATGAAAGCCATTGTTATCAGTTTTGACCGCTGGCATGCTGGATTTCTGGGACTCTATGGAAACCCCTGGGTTGATACGCCTGCGCTGGATGGCTTCGCCGCCGAATCAGCGGTTTTTGATCAACACTTTGCCGAAAACCTCTCGCCGAATGTGGTACAGCACGCCTGGTGGACTGGCCGCTATCAATGTCCTTTAGATGTCGCTCAGCAGCAACGAGAACCAACTTGGCTGCAGTGGCTTGGCGACCACGGAATTACATCCTGTCTATTGCACGACCCTGCTGCCCGGCTGCCAGTCGATGTGCGACAGTTTTCAACGTCACGCGCGATTTCCCTGGAAGATGTCGGTCAACTGCACTTTGAGGAGGACGCTCCCAAGTTCGTCAAGGCCGCCGTTCAGCGGATTCAACAGATGGGGCGAAAGCCCGAACTGCCAGAATTGTTTTGGATCCATGCCGCGGGCTTGCCGATTGATGAGCATAGCGCAGCCTATGAAGAGCTGTACGCGGACGATGCACCGCAAACGAAAGTCACAGTCGACAAGCGAGCGGATCGGACCGATCAGACAGAACCGACCGACGACACCACAGATTTCGACCCGGATTTCGATGACCCAGATGACGACGATCTGGAAACGGACGAACTAGTCTCCACCCCGAAAGACACCGACGACGAACTCATCGTGTTCCCTCCACGATTTTGGCGAAGAGCGAGGTCGTCACCCAGGGAACTGGCGGATGCCAGTCTGCGAGGTGCCGGCTGGGACGCGCCAGTCACGATTTCCACGAAGACGGTCACTCCATCCGAAGATCGATCAGCACCGGTCAATTGGCAATTGCGTCGAGACCTCTATTCAGGACAAGTGACGCAGTGGGATGCCTGGGTCGGCAAGATGATCGAAGCCGCGTTGCGACTGGCGGAATCAACACCGGTCATGATCATCTTCACGGCTGCGGCAGGGCAGCATCTGGGTGAGCATGCCGAATCGAGCGTCACTTCAATGCTATTTGAGGAAACCATTCACGTTCCGCTGATTATCCACGTCCCGCAAACGGATCCATTTGTCGGCCGAAGGCTGGCATTGAGTACTGCGGCCGACATTCCGGCGACCATTCTCGACTGGTTTCAAGTGGTCGCACCCGCCACAGTCAAGTTGGATGGAACATCGTTGTTGCCACACATCCGGGACGATCAACCGCTGGAACACGAAATCGTGTTTGTCGGCAGCGATTTAAACGGGGCCGCACGCACAAAGGATTTTTATTTTCATCAAGACCTGGACCAACGGCTCGACGGTGAATCAATCTTTGTAAAACCCGACGATCGATGGGACGCTGATAACATGCTGCGACAGCTGCCGGACGCCGCCGAATCGTTGAAAGCTCAATGGCAGGCGTTTGTGGAGCGGATCCGTGAACGAGCACGGCTGGTTGAGAGTGATGTCACTGTTCGCGACCACGAATGAGTCTTTTGCAATACTTAATCCCGCGCTCACTCGTTTCAGACTTAGCCATGCGCGGTTTCATCTGTTTGAAAACCTGAGGACTTGAATGACAACCCGTTTTCGCGACGTCCTGGAAACGTTTGAAAATCAGTTTCCCAACCGAGACTACACGATTGAAACCATTTGTCCGGAATTCACGTCGCTGTGCCCGAAGACAGGACAGCCCGATTTTGGAATGCTGACGATTACTTACGTGCCGGACAAACTCTGTTTTGAATTGAAGTCATTGAAACTCTATTTGCGACAATACCGGAATCATGGTTCATTCTATGAACATGTTACGAACACCATTCTGGATGATCTCGTTGCCGTGACTCAGCCTCGATCGATGAAGTTGTTGGCTGAATTTACTCCTCGTGGTGGCATTCGGACAAATGTGATCGTGGAATATGTCATCGAGAAGAGCTAAGCAGGTGCGAAAAAGAGATGCAGTTGTGGAATGGACACTCCTGACGTTCCGCCTTTGACTCAGGTCATGTGAAATAAGGTCATCCGATCCATTCACTGCTTGTCGAAAGCCCAGTTTGTCTTGCATTTCTCCTTCGTGTTTGGTCAATGCGAACTCTGGAGGCAGGTCTATGCCGTCAATCACTTGTCGCTGAATTCGTTGGAAGTCAGGTCATTCAGGACACTCGCCCGAAATACCACGACGTCGGCTACAGGAAAAACTCAAGGTGTAACCGCGAGTTGACAATTGCCCGCGTTTCCACAATTCAACAGATTTGAGATGCACCAATGTCAACTCCTGCTGCCAATGTGGTCAAGATCGATTGGAAGCAAGTCTGCCCCTGGATGATCCTGTTTCAGACTATCGGTCTGGCATTTCATCTCCGTCAAATCTTTGTGGGTCTTGTTGCGGCCGGATTGATCGCGCTTGCCCAATGGTATATTCAAGGGGTTGCGCTCCCCTATGCAAATCTGCCATGCGATTTGACACATCAATTATGGTCTCGCTGGCCACTGGCACCGCTTGTCGACCTCGTCTCGCCCATCTGGGTTGCCGGTTGCGTGGTCTCTTTGTCGGACGCGAATTCCACTCCCGGCCCCGTTCTGATTTGGAGCGGATTGACCTGGTACGGACTGGCGCGGTGTTGCTTGTTAGTGACGTGGACGTTGCTCATCGGAGGGCTGGCCGGTGGAATATTGTCACGCCGCGCGGCATTTCAGTTTGCCAGAGAGGAAAGTGTCAGCCTGTGGCAGACGACGCAATTCGTTCTGAAACGGGCTATCGACTATCTAAGCGCCCCAATATTACCACTGTGCGGCGTCATCGCAATCGGATTGTGTGGCCTGTTGGCCGGTTGGCTGGCAAACGGGATTCCGAATGCCACGAGCGGCCTGGCTGCGATCTGGATCGTCCCCTGGGCGTTCGGAGTTCTGGCGGCATGCCTCTTGTTCACTGTCTTCGCTGGTTGGCCAATGATGGTCGCGGCGGTGAGTGTCAACGCCGGAGATGGATTTGACGCATTGAGCCGGGGCTTTGGTTTTGTGCTGGACCGCTGGCGATACTACGCTTGGTGTACATTATTAATGATCGCATACGGAAATCTCGCCATATTCATCATTCTTACCGCTCTGTCCTGGGGCGACAGTCTCGCCAGCGAATCGATTTCGTTGGGGTTGGGAACTCAACCGCATGCGGCGTGGACATTGACCGCGGAAAACAATCCCTGGTATTGGACTATCAGTCTGTTGCTGACCGGTTTTGCGTATAGCTACTTCTGGTCGGGGATGACGTTGATTTACGTGCTGCTCAGGAAAAGTCTGGATAACGCTGAATTGACTGACATTTTTGTGGATGCGGGAACCGCTGAAGAAGATGACTTGGGTGCGTTGCTGAATAAAAATCCGCCCTCGGAACCGCCTACATTGTTACCGATTATCGATCTCCCAGCGGGGCGTTGAAATCCGGAATCCCGCACGTGTCAGGGTGCACTCGCCCCGAATTGAGATGCGTGAACTGTCTTACTCTTCAGCAGATCAAAAAGTGCGCGATAATACCGCATCACACGCGGAGCATCAGTTGTGGCGGGGCTTTCGGACAGGCAGTAGCCCGTGTAGTTCTCTGCTTTCAGGAGTTGAAACAGCTCGCGGTAGGGATAATCCTTGTCAAACAAGTCGTGGATATGAATCGTCGATCCCAGTTTGTGCTTCAACTGATCGAAGCTCGGTTTTACTGATCCGTTGACGGTTTCTCCAGGATTCGAATTCCAGCAGATCACTACGGCGGGATGATTGGCGACATCCATGATCTTCCGCATCACGCCAATGTCCGCCGTCCCATTGCCGTGAACTTCGACGCGAATTTCCTGCTTGTGCTGAGCAGCGAATTCGCCGCAGGTGCGCAGCGAAAGGCCGATTTGTTCAATGGTCTTGTCACGCTCAATCCCTTTAACAAAACCATTCGGCCGAACTTTGACACCCGTCCCGCCGATATCTGCGGACAATTCCACGAACTTTTTCGTTAAGTCAATGTTCTGCTGAACGACTCCGTGATCGGCGGAATGATATTCACACGCAGAGCCTGGCCCCAGAAACTTGACTTTGGAATCTTCGAATCTCTTGCGTACTTCAGCTCGTTGTTCTTTGGTCAGGGTGACTTCGACCCCGTGCTTGTGGGTGCTGCGCAATTCAACGCCCTCAAATCCCGCATCCGAGCAGTTCTTAATCAGTGTTGGCAAGTCCCATTCGGCGCCCCACATGTACGTGACCATGCCCAGTTTCATGTCATTCCCCAGTTTTGAAGGAGTCGAATGGCGTCACATTCGGTTTTCAATCGCAAAAAGTCGGATATTGGTAACAGATCAACCAATGACTATGCAACAAGCTGGAGATAAATTCCAGTCAGAAGGTCGTTTGAGAGTTTTGATGACAATGATTGCGCGTGTCAGAGTATCGGCCATCTGTCAGGATTAAGTTCCCGCCTCGGGCGGTTTCCTTGCTGCTTCACGTCCCGCGGACTTGGCCAATGCGGCTCGGCGGTAGGCTGAAAAGACGTGCTCTGCCATCAGCGATGCCTGCGCGACCAATTCATCGATCCGGTTACGAAAGAAGGCATATGCGGCGATCGCGGGAATCGCGACGCACAGACCTTGGAGTGTTGTGACCAGTGCCCGGTAAATACCGGGTGCCAATTCCGAAACTTGCGGATTCGCTTTGGCTTCAAACTCCATGAATGCCAGGATCATGCCCCATACCGTTCCCAGCAATCCCAGCATTGGCGCGATCGTGCTGATCACGGACAAATACTCGATTTTGCGAAACAATCGTGAAGCCTGTTGCGAGCTGACGTCTTCCATTGTTTTTTCAACGGCTGAATATCCTAACGGGACTTCCAAGATTGCAGCCCCGAGAACATAGGCCAAAAAACTGGGCTGTTGTTTGCATTCTTGCTCGGCTTGTTTGAACTGTCCGGCTGCAATCAATCGATAGACTTCTTCGGCCAATCCAGCCGGCATTAACGCCGCGCGGCGAATGCTCATGGCGTGCTCGATCACCAGTGCAATCATGGCGACACTGAGCGCCATGATGATGTAGCCGATTGTGCCCCCCGCTTTGATCAGCTCAACAACGTTGATTTGCGGCTCCGCCGGTTTCGCATCCGCGGCACTCAGCTCTGAAATTCCACCGAAGAGCAGTCCGCAAAAGACAATGACCGCCAGCCATCCTGCGCGATGCGGTTTCATATAAGTCACCTTTGCAGCCCGAAGGCCAACCAATTCACCTGGGCCAACTCACTACTCCGGCAGTGGTTACGCCTCGGGGCCGATCGGTCCGATTCATTCTATCAGGTTGAAGTTGCAGGGAATCTTTCGCCTTCAAGCTGGCACGGCCACTTTCAATTCTCCGGCCAGTTTCACCAGCGCATTCCAGTTTCCATCATCCAGCGGAATTCCATTTGCCTGACGTGCCGCCAATGTCGCCCGCTCGGGATCCCCCGGCAGGTAGACTTGTTGTACGCCTTCAATCAACGGTACACCTCGGACGTGGGCTTCCAATTGCGCGGCTTCCTTCATGAGATGCTCCGTGCCCGAAAAGTGTTTCGGATCGAGCACCATGAACGTCACGCAGTTTCCCATCGGGGGTGGCGGATTCGGATGAGCGCACGGGCCCCCCGAAAGTCCTCCGCACAGCAATTCGATCATGTAGGACAGCCCAAATCCCTTATAGGCCTGATCGCCACCCATTGGCAGGATCGTCCCGGGAGGATCACCATATAATTGGTTCGGATCAGTGGTCGGCTTGCCTTCAGGATCGAGAATCCAACCTAGCGGCACCGGTTGTCCCGCAATTTTCTTGACGCGAACTTTGCCTTCCGCCGTCGCGCTGGTTCCGAAATCAAGGATAAACGGACCGTCTTTTCCGCCTGGCATCCCCATACAAAGCGGATTGGTGCCTAGTCGGGGACGCTTGCCGCCGACAGGAGCGACTCGCGGTGCCGCTCCATGAGTATTGGCGGTGATGATCGAAGCCATCCCGACAGCCGCCGCCATTTCGGCGTATTCGCCCAATCGTCCAATGTGCGCAGATCGACGCAAAGTTCCGCACGCCAGTCCCAGTATTCCGGCCTTGGCGATCAGTTTTTCCATCAGCATTCGGCTGATTGGTTGTCCAAAGCCCCACTCCCCGTCGCAGACCAGTACGGCTGGCGTTTCGTGGAGGATCTGCAGCGATCCTTTGGCATTCAAACTGCCGTCCTGCACTTTGGCAACATAGAATGGCAGTCGCATGACGCCATGAGAATCGTGGCCTCGCAGATTCGCCTCAACCAGACTGCGGGCGACAATTTGCGCGTCCGAAGCACTGGCACCTCCAGCCACAAACAGGGCCTCAGCGAACGCGGTCAGATTCCGGGGGGTGATCACAGGCATGAATGAAGCTCCTCGGTTTTTCAGTCTTCAATCGTAGCGGCGGCCCTTGAGGGCCTGCCAGGAAACCGCACATCGTAGCAAAATCTCGCGACTTGCACAGGAGAGCTTGTGAGTTGCCACAGCTCAAGTTCCATTGCATACCGACTGCGGCTCGATCGTGTTAGAATTTGAGCATCATTCCATTGAGACAACCACCATGCAATCTCGGATCCACAGCCTCCCATACCCGCGAACGAAGAATCTCGATTCAAGATGACCGACTCCGCTGAATTCGACTCCGGTGCTGAACTTTTCGTTTCAGCTCCGCCTGTCGCACCATCATTTGAAGAGGCAATCCGCGATCTCCAACAGATCGTCTCCGAACTCGAGAGTGGCTCAATCACGTTGGATGCTTCATTGAAGCGATTCGAACAGGGAATTGGATTGCTGCGACAGTGCTACCAATTTCTGGATCGAACGGAGCAGCGTATCGAGCAGCTGGTCAGTCTGGACGCGGCCGGGAACTGCACATTGGTTGCATTTGATGCCACTGCGACGGCGGACAAACCGACGAAACCCGCCACAGCGAAGTCGACCGCTCGAAAAGCAGCTCGTACGAAAGAGTCGGTCGAGCCTGCCAGCGTTGCAGAGGCCCCCGACGAACCGGAAATTCCCGGCAAATTGCTGTTCTGAGTGGTGAATTCCGCACGACCCGGCCAGCGAGTGCCGTCACGGATTTCCGCACGCTGAGATCCACACAGCCAAAGTTGCGAAACCTTGGACAGCGGGACAAAAATGGAGCGAACCGCCCCAATCTCCAGCGAGATTGGGGCTACCAAGATCCATCCGGGCATTACCCATCGGAGTTCCAAGGTTGTCGCGTGGCGCCGACCACGCGACTACCCGATTCTGGCAGCATTCGCCACGTTCTGTCGATGATAGATTGACCGGTTACGAATGATTTCGCTTCGCGTGGGCGGGGTGCGACGCGACGAAATTCAATGTCTTGACCGCCAACCCGTTACTCACACCCGGTGACCCGGACAAGCGGAACTTCACATCCATCGTATCCTGATTGTGCTTGCCGGATAGAGATACGGCAACGCTTCGGACAATGGCCTGTACTGCATCCACTGTCGCATCCGCGGTGAAGCTGATGTACAGCGGACTTCCTGATTTGCCACCGGCGATTGTCGCCACATTCTGATTACCAAAGATCAGGCTCTTGCCTTTTAACGTTAATCCGCTCGCTCCGCCCGTCAACACGTTCAACTGGTCCGCGTGGTTTGCATTTGTCAAGTTGACAGTTAATGTGACGCCGAGCAAGTTAACAACCGGTGAGTCAACATCTTGAACAATCGCCAAGGTGTCGACAAGTATATTCCTTTGCGGAGAATGCACTGGAACCGGTACCGGGCTGAATGTGATGGTCAACGGTTCGTCGACATTCGTGAGATTGACGGTGGCCGTAGCAACTGTAGATGCGGACGGAGCGCCACTGTCCGTGGCTTTCAATCCCAATGTGAAAATCGGCGTCGTTTCATAATCGAGCGTAGCGGCACTAGCCACGGTAATCTGGCCAGTCGACGGATTGATCGCAAAAGCTCCATTGGTGTTGCCGGAGACAATACTGTACGTAATAGTCTGTCCGACATCGTCGTCCGTCGCGGTCATCTTACCCAGTGCTGTACCGGCTGCGGTGTTTTCCGCAATTGTGAACGACGCATTGGACAACTGCGGAGAATCATTCACATTCGTCAAAGTGACAGCGACAGTCGCTGAGCCCGACAGTCCGCCGGGGTCGGTAGCTTGAACAGTCACAACGATGATCTGCCGAATCTCAAAATTCAATTCGGCGCTGTTATTCACGCTGATGGCGCCAGTGAAGGGGTCAATGCTGAACGCGTCAGCCAGCGTTCCAGAAGTGATCGAGTACTGCAACCCGGCATTTCCGTCGGGATCATTCGCGGAAACATTTCCGATGACCGTCCCATTTGGCGTATTTTCCGGAATCACCAGTGAAAGATTACTCAAGACCGGCCTCTCATTGACGTTGAGTACATTCACCGTCACGATCCCGGTTGACGACAGAGACGGTGTCGCATTATCCGTGGTCCGGATCACGAGCGAGATCACCGGATTGGCTTCAAAATTCAGGGCAGCCGGATTGGCGACAGTCAACACGCCGGAATTCACGTTGATCGCGAAAGCCCCGTTAAGGTTGCCCGAATCGATCGAGAATTGAACCGTTTGCCCGACCTCTGGATCATGCGCGTTCACCACGCCGACTAACGTACCCGGGGCACTGTTTTCCGGAATTGATAACGTTTGGGCTGGGATAATCGGTGGTTCGTTCAGATTCCGCAGCGACACCGTAATATTCCCGGTGGTGCTCGCAGGAGTCGGCGACGAGTTATCCGTCGCGCGAATCACCAGGTGGAACGTGGGATTGGTCTCGAAGTCAACAGCGGTACTGTTGACAACGGTCAAGGCTCCTGTCGCAGGGTTTATCGCGAACGCTCCGCCAGTATTGCCGCTAATGATCTGATAAGTTAGAGACTGTCCCACATCCTGATCTGTGGCGATGACCGAACCGACGACGGTTTGATTCGGTGAGTTCTCGTCGAGCTGGAACACTTGGTCGGAAATCTGGGGAGGATCATTCACGTTTTTCAACGTAATCGTGACGGTATCATCCGTCGTCAGCCGCGGAACTCCATTGTCCAGAACTTGGATGGTCAAGTTGAAGACGGGAGTTGTTTCAAAGTCTAACAACGCCGACTGGCCGACAGACAAGACACCGGTTGCCGGATCCAGGGCAAATGCACCGCCCTGATTCCCATTGACGATGGCATAAACCAGAGTCTGACCGATGTCCGGGTCGGTCGCGGAGACGGTCCCCAGGACTGTTCCTGTCGCACTATTTTCATTGATCGTGAACGCATAGGTTGAGGCAAAAACCGGTGCTTCATTCACATCAGAGATCGTGATTGTCACTTGTCCAGTTTGAGACAAAGGCGGCGTTCCGTTGTCCGTGACCTGCAACATCAACACAAATGTTGTTGGATTCTCGAAATTCAGCAGGGTCGGATCCGCCACGGTGACCAGTCACGTATTGGGATCGACTGAGAACGCACCCGCCTCATTTCCGCTCAACACTTGATAGGTCAACGCCTGGCTGGTCTCTGGATTGTTGACCACGACGTGACCGACTTGGAATCCGATCGGGCTGTTCTCCGGGACGGACAATACCTGCGTGGGGACGATCGGCGGTTCATTCACGTCGTTCAGATTGATCGTGATGACTCCAACGCCAGAACGCGGCGGCGTTCCGTTGTCACGCGCCTGTACCTGCAGTTGGAACTGCGGCGAAGTTTCAAAGTCCACGGCCGCCGCATTGGCCACGGTAATCACACCGGTCGCAGGGTTAATCGTGAATGCTCCGCCGTTATCGCCACCGATGATTGAGTAAGTCAACAATTGAGGTGGTTGATCTTCATCTGTCGCATTTGCCGACCCGGCTACGAATCCAGCCAACTGGTTTTCGTTAAAAGTGAAGGTTTGGGCCGACACAACCGGCGGATCATTGACATTATTCAAGTTGAGCGTGATCAAGGCGGACGAAAACAGCGTCGGACCGCCGTTATCAGTCACCTTGACGGTCAAGGTGATTGTGGGATTCACCTCAAAATTCATGGCGGCCGCATTGGCGACCGTCAGCGCGCCGGTTTGCGGGTCGATCGCGAATGCACCGGGCACACTCGAACTCGTGATGGAATAGGTCAATGATTGACCTGCATCGGGATCCGACGCGACAACATTTCCGACGACCGCACCCGTCGCCAGATTCTCATTCGGTGTGAAGTTCTGATTTTGAATTAAGGGCGTCTCATTCAAATTATTCAGCAAGATCGTCACGTTCCCGGTACTGGTTTGGGCCGGGATGCCATTGTCGACAGCTTGAACGGTGAGCACGAATTGCGGATTGGTCTCGAAATCCAAGACAGCCGGGTTGAGGACTTGCAAGACGCCCGTTACCGGATTGATCGTGAAGCCGCCGCTAGAATTCCCGGCGATGATGCTGAATTGGATTGATTGAGACGATTCGGGATTTCCCGTGACCACGGTCCCGACCACCGTTCCCGCAAGACTGTTCTCATTAATCTGGAACGCCTGAGAGGCAATCGTCGGAGATTCGTTGACATCCGTGACCGAAATTGTCACGAAATTTGAAGCCGTCAGCGAAGGACTCGCGTTATCGGCGACCTGGACGATTAACTGATGACTTGGTTGAGTCTCAAAGTTCAATTTCGACGTGTTGGCGACCGTGACCACGCCCGTATTGGGATTGATCGCGAAAGCCCCGTCAGAATTGCCACTGAGAATCGAATAAGTCAAAGTCTGACCGATGTCTGGATCACTCGCTGCGACATTTCCCACCACAGCGCCGACCGCGGAATTCTCCGGGACCGAAAGGGTCTGAGCGTTGATGACCGGAGGTTCGTTCACGTTTCCAACGTGAATGGTGACTGTTCCGAATCCCGTAAGACTTGGAACGCCGTTGTCTGTCGCGGCGATTGTCAGAATGATCGTCGGAGTCGTTTCAAAGTCGACCCCGGCCGGGTTATTCACGGACAGGACGCCTGTCACAGGATCAATGACAAATGCGTTGTTCGGATTCCCGCCCGAAATGGAGAAAGTCCGCGTTTGCCCAACGTCGACATCGGTCGCCGTCACAACGGTCACCGCTGTGCCCATGGGAGGATTTTCGCCCAGATTGAGAGTTTTATTCTGAACAACCGGAGTTTCGTTCAAATTCGTGACATTGACTGTAATCACACCGATCGTGGTCACGCCGGGAAAACTGCTATCTGTAACAGCAATGTTCAAGGTATACAAAGGCAGCGTTTCAAAGTCGAACAACACGGGTGTCCGAACGGTAATGACGCCTGTTGTCGAATTGATGGAAAAGGCGTTATTGGGATCTCCGCCCGTGATCGCGTAAGTCAAAGTCTGTCCGCTATCGGGATCTGAAGCCGCAATCGTCCCGACAGCAGTGCCAAAGGCCGAATTCTCTGGAACGTTGAGAACCTGATTCGGTGGAATCACAGGTGGTTGGCTGTTTTGGCGAACCAGGACGGGAATGACTTCTGTCGTGATGCCGCCGTCAGTGTCGGTGACGGAGATCGTCACATTCGCCCGGCCAAACTGGCCTGCCTCGGGGGTGATAATGAGCGTTGGGTTGCTCGGAGTCCCCCCCAGGACCAGCTTGCTGTTCTTGATCAAACTGGTATTGTCGGAGGCCGCACTGATTAACAAGCTGGCCGCGGGAGTCTCAATGTCAGAGACGGTGAAATTGATCACCGGCGTCGACGTGTCTTGCTGAATATCCTGACTGGAGATTGCGGAAATCACAGGCAAGTCGTTGACCGACTGGACGGTCAAGCGAAACGTTTTGGTAGTGACTCCGCCGTTGTCGTCGAGTAACTGCAGTGTGATCGTGACGACTCCAAACGCGTTAGGCACTGGAGTAATGACCAATGTGCGATCTGTGCCAGAGCCGGTAAACGAGAATCCATTATTGGCAACGATTGATGGGTCCGATGACGATGCCGTCAGCACCAGATCGGCGGGATCTGTTTCCAGGTCGTCCACCTGGATCAAAATCGGGGCCGTTGGGGTGTCTTCCTGAGTGATCTGAGCCGGGATCGAATTGGCGTTCGTGATCACCGGCGGGCTGTTGGGGATATTAATTGTGAACGTACCGATGAGCCCCGCGGGCGACTCATTGCCGTTGATGTCCTTCACCTGGTGAGCCACCAGATTGATCGTATACACGCCATTGTCGCGAATATCCCAGAAGCCTCCGGGCCCCGTCAGAATCCACGTCGTGGTCCGTAGCGGACCGTTCGCACTGCTGTCTTTGGACACGAATTGAGGAAAGAGGACTCCGCCAGCGGGATTGATCACGTCCAGAATATCACCGGCATCAGGTGTTGTCCCGTCGACGGCGACATCATCGGTATAATCGATGGTGAAGAACTGCGTGGTCGTTCCGGGAATGGTGACCGGTGTAATGACCAGGCTTTCTTTTGGCGGGTGAATGTCCTGCAGAATGTCAATCATCTTCACGGGGAGATTCGAGCGAATCGTGGTTGACGCGCTGTTGAAAGCAAACTGTACATACCGCGGATGCGTGTTCGGAATCACAGACGAATTGAAGTAGGTGATGTTCTGCATCAAATCCGTCGCGACCGCGGCCGAAACGCCGGTGCTGAAGACGATATGCAACCTCTGTGCGCCGGTGACCGCATTGTTAGCAACACTGAACGTCGCGATTGCAGATCCGCCAAAACTGATCGTACTTCCGCTTACGCCGATTTGCCCAGGCTGGATTCCTTGATTCCGAATCCCGAGTACGTCTTCCCCGCGGCCACCAGACGTAATGTCGACGTCTAGTGTGTCATTCTTGACAAAGTCACCAAAAGTCGTGGTGACTTGTCCCGCGGGGGCAATGATTTGTGGAGACTGCTGGTAGAGATAAGGCGTTGCAGGCCCGGGCAGCGTCACGTTCAAATCGTTGTTATTCGGGAGATTGATAAAGCCGGTCAACGGAAATACGAATTGGGCTTCATCAGGATCGTTTGTGCTCAGCGTCAATGTGCCATAATTCTGTCCCGCGAAATTCACAATGCCATTCGTCGTCGGGTCTTCTTGTCTCAACTTGAACTGGACCGAACCTCCCGGGGCGACCGTTGATGGCGGAACCTGGTCGATGATGAAGCCGGGCGAGGTGACGATGTTTGTGAACGAGAGTGTAGAAGCTCCCGTGTTTTGAATTGTAAATACAATATCATACGCCGCGTCAGTGGGATTCAATGTGCCGAAATCCACCGGCGTGGTCCGGTTGTCCAGGATTTCAATGGGCGGCCCAGGTTGTCCGTTAGGAAGGACGGTCTCCTGTTGGAGTCGAATTTCCGGTGCCCCTGCGCCGGCCCCGACAGAAAATGTCTTTCGCAGGACTTCTGTCCCTGCGACAGTGACCGCCACCTGCCAGGTGCCGGTTGCGGTCTTATAGATCGCATTGTCGAGGGTAAACACATTCGGAACACCGACGTTGTTCGTTCCTGGAGTGAAGTTGATCGTACTCCCGACCGCTCCATTGGGTTTGAACCAGGTGACCGTGATCGGCTCGTTGACGAGATTTCTGTCCGACTGCAACCAGAGCCAGACTTTGGTGCTGGAAGCACTGGTGCTGAAAGTCGTATAGTCCTGCGGCCGCTCTTTAAAATCAGGCGCGGGATCCGAATTCGTGATTCCGGAATCGATCACCGAAAACGGTGCCTTGACGAGAAAATTCGCGGACCCCGAACCCGCATACGGCAAGGGACTGGTGAAATATTCCGCGGCGGCGTATCCCGGTTCGACCACTTGCCCATTATGCAACAGTTTAAAAGTCAACTGCGTGCCAGTGCTATCGCCGGAACTGCCCAGCAGGCCAATGTAATCCGTGGTCGATAGGACGTCGCCAACTTTAACCAGGATGGAACCCGACATCAGATTCGAGTAGAGCGCGGTCCACCCATTTCCAAGATCGAGCGTTACTGAGTTGCCGACGCGATTGGCGCTGGTGGAATTTCGATCAAAATTTCCATCCACGACGCTCGTCACTGTACCCGGCGCTACGGCGACCGCCGCGACGCGCCCGTTGTCCATGTCGTTGAAATTGGTTTCGACGTAGTGATCGCCGAATTGCTGATCAATCGTCGATTTTCCGCCCAGATAATCCTGAAACGCATTGGGGGCCACGTTGGTGACCGGCGCCGGGTCTGAGTCGGGGTAGCTCAGGTACCAGTCTTTATAAGGCACGCCACCGACTGGCGTCGCCAATGTGGATGGCAGGTCAAGGCTTGGGGTGGTGGGGTCGAATGGATCCGTTGCGGTGAACGAGAAATTCTTGACATTATTCGTCTCATTCGTTTCCGCGACCGGACCGACAGTTCCACCAACGTCCAGGATCACTTGCGCGTTGTTCGTGCCAGGCACGGCATAACCCGCGAACTGAGTGAATGAAAGATTGACGATCGTGTTCTGGCCCTGAAAGTACCCGATTGGCGGGGCGCCGGTCACGGGAAACTGATTCAACTGGAATCCCAGATGATACTGGTCCGTGTTTAACAGGCCTGTTTCCTTCCAATCCACACGAATAAAGACAGCCTCGCCAATCACAGGGGTCGTGCCGACAGGCATACGCACGCCGTTCGCGTCGACCAGGTAGGCATCTGTCATACTCAGATCGCCAGCCATCAGAATACGATCTTCAACACGTTCTATGTCTCCCAACCGCGCCAGGGTGCGGCGGCGTTTGGAAGAAGTGACCGGGCGGAGGTTGGATCGCAACACCGAAAAGAACGAATTCCAGACCGAAATGACCATGGTAAATCCCAGGCTGACGAGGACGCTTCAAAAAACCGAACGCTAAACCCCTGAGTCCAACGGAGTCGCCATCGGGCATTTCGCCAGCCGGTATCTTCGAGTCTGCCCTTCGTGCCGCATAAGCACAGCACGAAAAGTATTCTCACCTTGCAGGTTGGCCCGATTAACTTGGTATGGACTGCGCACAACTACGAAAGAACAGAACCCAGCGCATAATCTGTGTGCAAAATCGACAAACAAAACTCGGTATTCGCCCTGAACTGGCGAATTTATGGCCATAATCAGTTCTTCCGATTGGTCAAGATACAAGTCGTAAGAACCAAGGTCAATCTCTGTCATTAAGAACAGGCATGCGTCATGTAACGATTGATCGGTGCAGCCCCTGTCACCGTTGTTCATAGCAATCCGCTCGAATCCCCGCACGTTCCAAAACTCAACCCGGTTGTCATTGTTGCGGCGGGGTTTAGAGCGATTGTCTTGGATTTCAAAGTTTCAAATCATGGAAGCAAAAAAACGCCAATCGCTGACGTCGGAATCTTTTCTCTAACCCAAAATGCAGACTGAAAGGACTCGTTCTGTCATTCTGCCGACTTAGCGATTTTGATGATTGGAACGGTCAGGCCGGTCCTACTCTTGAACAGGTTGACATTGACGCGACGTAACACTGAATTGTCTTGTTCCGCCCACCTTGCTACCCCATATCGGCAAGGTCTGCTCGCAACTTGTACAGTTTACCCTGGCCTGTCAGAGGTCGGGTGATCCGTGATTCCGGTTCTATCGATCTGATTGCCATGACCGCTCTCGGCAGCCCTCATGCCGAACCAAACCTGCCAGTGATTCCCATCACAATTGGGTAGTACGAAGCACTCGTTTGTCGTTACGATATTGCCAGGACATTGACTGGGTCATGGGTTTCAACATTTGAATCATCGGGATCGCGCCCTGAAGGAGATTTCATGCAACTGGGATTCGTAAGTGCCATCCTCCCCGATCTGCCATTGGCCGAAGTCGCCCAGTTCGCCGGGGAGATTGGTTATTCGTGTGTGGAATTGATGTGCTGGCCCCCCATGAAGGCGGAACGGCGCTATGCCGGTGTGACTCATGTCGACGTGGTGAATTTCGACGCATCAAATGCCAGCGAAGTCAACGGTTGCCTGTCCGCGGCGGGTGTCCAGGTCAGTGCTCTGGGTTACTATCCCAATCCATTGACCCCGCAATTGGAAGAAAGCCAACTCTTCATTGAGCATATCCGCAAGGTCATCGTGGCCGCGGAATTACTCGGAGTCCGGCGGATGAATACCTTTGTTGGCCGCGACTGGACGAAATCCGTCGACGACAACTGGCCACGATTTCTCAAGGTCTGGCGACCTTTGATCCAGTTCGCGGCTGATCACGGAGTGCAAGTTGGAATCGAAAATTGCCCGATGCTGTTCACGAATGACGAATGGCCGGGCGGAAAGAATCTGGCCACGACACCCGCGATCTGGCGTCGCATGTTCGATGAAATTCCCAACGAAAACTTCGGGTTGAATTACGATCCGTCGCACGTGGTCTGGCAGCACATGGATTATTTGAAGCCGATTCGCGAATTTGCCGGGCGGCTGGTGCACGTCCATGCCAAAGACGTAAGAATCGATCGTGAAAAACTCGATGACCACGGAATCCTGGGGACTCCGCTACAATATCATGTCCCAAAACTTCCGGGCCTGGGAGAGGTTGACTGGGGCAAGTTCTTCTCTGTTCTCAGCGATGTGGGCTATCGGGGCCCGGTCTGCGTGGAAGTCGAAGATCGAGCCTATGAACACTCGCTGGACGCCAGAAAAACTGCATTGAAGCAAAGTCTTCGTTACCTTCGAAATTTCATTGCCGATCAACCCTGAGTCCTCGATTCCAATCTCGTTGGAGATTGGAATCGAGGACTGCGTTTCAAGACTGATTCCCCAGGATTGGGTAACTTTGACCACCGAAAGTCACCAATTTCGCTGCAGATTGGGACCAGCCGACTCCGATTGCACTCCGATCTCCCCAAGGTCGAAAGACGTTGGCTACGAGGATCTTGCTAATGACGCCGCTTCAGACTGTGATTGCCGCGATGCCGCAATTTGACGCCAACCAGCTTGCCGAGACACTGACGTTGGTCTCGCAATTGGCCATGCCGGCGATCTTGATTGCATTCGTCTTCCATCTGTTGTTCTTTCTGATGCTCTGGAACTGGTATCGCCGCGATATTCGCAATATCGCGTCCGCACTGGATTCTTTCACACGCGACGTTCGATTCCGTAGTGTCCTCGATCGCAACAGCCATCTTTGCGATCAGATCGAAGCGTTCTTGTCAGATATCAACGAAGTTCTGGAAAAACCGGACCGTAAGGCCGACCGGGCCGGGTTGTCGCACCGGATTCACGTTCTGGATGAAAAACGCGTTTATCTGCAGTCGATGGGCTTTGAGACCGCCTACAACGTCTGTCGCACGATGATTGAAACCTATCCGATCGCGGGAATTCTGGGCACAATTGTCGCGATTGGCGCCGTACTGCAAGGTGCACAGGGCGAGAATGCGGTCCAAACACTAGTCGCACGATTCGGCCATTCGATCTGGGCCACATTCGCCGGCCTGTTCGCCGCGATTACGCTGATGTTTTTAAACAGTCTGGTGGAAACATCTTTTGTGCGGCTGACCGAAGACCGCCGACATGTACGAGACGCTGTATTTCGTATTAAGCGGGTTCTGGTGACTCCGGAAGGAGAACCAAAATGAGCCAGGTTCGTCGCAAGATCACATTGCAGTTGATCCCGCTGCTGGATCTTTTGCTGATTGTCATTTTCGCACAGTTCATGGAAATTCGGCAGACGGCCGAACAACTCGCGCAACGGACGGCCGTCGCGGAAAAGGCCAGTCAGCAGGCGAAAGACCAGGTCGCGACGTCAATCGCCGCCGGACAAGCCGAATTGGCTCTTCAAAAAGAGGCCTTCCGCCAACAACAGCTGCAGTCAGAGGCGCAACACCAGGCCTCCCTCTCGGAAATTGAACGCATTGGAAATCTGGCTGCGGAAGTCTTCAGACTTCCAGACACTTTCATCAAGAAGGCGCTGGACGCGAAAACAGCGGAAGAACGTGCCAAGCTGCGCAAACTGCTCGACAATCTTCCCAAGGGAAAGACAGCCGACGTGGTACATCAGATGGCAACTTTATCTGAGCTGCGCCGACTGACCGATGTCTGGGAGATTTATCTGGACGACCACGATGTCGTCCGAATCACGATCCCGGCCTCGACAGCGGCCATTGAATTCGTGAGCCAGGCCGATTTCGAACGGAAGTTCCTCGAGTGGTACAAAGCGCTTCCGCCACCGAAAAACCTCGTCGTGATCCAGTTCTCATATGGAGACGCGAGTGCCGGTCCGATCTTCTGGGTTCGCGAGGGCATTTCAAGATCTTTAGAGCGGATGCGGGCTTTCAGAAACGGCCAGACACTGTTTGAATCGATCGATCTTGGTTTCAGACCGTCGTAGCGTCTGACGTCGATTTGCGGCTTGGTTTCAAGGACGACAGGTCCTGTCAGCCATAATCAGGCGTGTGACGTTAAGCCCAAAAATGCAGAAGGTCAGGTAATTCCACTTTGAATCACCTGACCCTCTGATTTCAGCCGCTCCAATCTCCAACGAGACCGGCTATGGGAAACTACCGGGCCATATTCATCAATGTCCAGCTAGTTGTTGATCCAACATTGGGATCGTAACCGGCGTCATTTGACAGTACGTATGTTCCGTTCGCCCCCGCCCAGGCGTTTTGGTAACCGCTGGGCAACTGAATCGGGTACTTTTCGTAGGGGCTTGTATACCGGTCCACTCCGCGAATCGTATCGCTGAAGTTCTGAGCCAGCCGGTCTTGTGAAGCCTGACGCTTCCAGTAAGAATCGCTGAACATCTCGAAGATCTCGTTGCTGTTGCGGGTAATGGTTTCGGATAGCCGCCGGGCGTTGTCGATATCGTTGGCCATACGCAACTGAAACAATTTGCAGACACCGCTGTATTCAGCGTACCACTGAGGATTGAACTGCGCGGAATTGACGATGGTCAAGAGTTTGGGGGTCAGAGCATCGAGTTCCCCCTTGGGAGCTCGCAAGGCGAACGGCGTCCAGGCTGGTCCCCACAAGTAAGAGACGGCGTTATTCAATCCCAAATTGAAGCTGGTCACATAAATCGAAACATAAATATCTTCTTCGACGGCCTGACCATTGACGTTATATTCCAACCGAATCCGGCTCGAACGAACATTGCAGCCCATCGAAGCGGACAAGGCTTTCGCAATTTCAGGCATCTCTTGAGAAGCGACAATCCGGGCACCAGGACGAAAAGCCGGGATGGTCAGTGTCCGCACGACTTCACGCGGATCACTGATCGGTTGCATGACAATGTTTCCCATGTAGTTGCTGCCAGTCTGCAGGGGGAACACGGGATTGGTGATCCACGTCGCATAAGACCATGGCAGCGTTTCGACTTGCTCAAGGCTCTTGGGATTCGCAACCTTGACTTCCAGGCATGCCTGATGAGTGGAATTCAAATACCATTTGACGCCTCCTTGAACCGTCCAACCTTGCGGTTTGAGAAATGTCAGCGCGTCGTGATTGGCGGCCATGGTGTCATGGACTGTGTGCTTTTCCATGACCAGGGTTTCAGAGTGTGCGGCGGCGGCTCCGGCGAGAGTCATGAGAAAACAGGCCGTGGTTTGAGTGAAATTCGGCATTTTCGTGCTCCAGTTTGGGGGGGAAATCGGACCTTCTAACCCCAATACCGGGCACTTTTAAAGCTGTGACACGCTTCCTGTCATTTCTTGCAAATAAATCTCGCCTCCCGCCAAAGAGCCGTTTGCGCCGGTCCCAAATCGATTCAAATCCACTTCGGCAGCCAACCTTCGCGATACGATTTCGTTAACAGTGCCGCCGCGTGCGGTGAACCGGCGATTTCAAGCTTTTCCGCGTTCCAGGCCAGGGGCGTGCCTGGCAGTCGGATCGCAATCGTCCCCAATAACACGGTTTCGGTCAGCGGTGCGGAATAGTCGAAGTGGGAAGTTGTCTTGTCTTCACCCCGGCATGCATCAGCCCAGGAGACGTAATGGTCACGTGCCTTCACAATGGGAATCTTAAAGTCAGCAAATTTCTCTTCGGGGAACAACT
>JAQGHT010000291.1 GCA_028291565.1 Planctomycetaceae bacterium
TGTACGTCGCTGTGCCACGTGAGATTCAAGCGATCGTCGCTGGCATTGAGCCATCCTATTTGACTTTGGGTTCTCCGGCGTCCATTGACGGACAGTTTACCGAAGAAGCCTTGACCCGCCTGGAACCTCATCTGGCAGCCTGTAATGCGATGGCTTGCGGACCAGGTTGGGGGCAGTGTGATGAATTGCAGCATATGGTGGGCTGGCTGTTGGCCAATGTGACTCACCCGATGGTTGTTGACGCGGATGCCTTGAATCTGCTGGCCGGGCATCTGGAGTGGCTCGCTGAGTCCACTGCACCAAGAATTCTGACTCCCCATCCAGGGGAATTTGCCCGGTTACTTGAATCGGACATTAAGACGGTGCAGTCCAATCGGATCGAACTCGCCGTCGAATTCGCCGGACGTCACAAGGTGATTCTGGTGCTCAAGGGCGCGGGGACAGTGATCACTGATGGTCAGCAGGTAGCAATTAATCCGACTGGAAACAGCGGCATGGCCACGGGTGGAACCGGCGACGTCTTGACGGGGCTGGTCACAGCATTGCTTGCCCAAGGTTTGCCCGCCTTCGAAGCTGCTCGCCTGGGAGTCTATCTGCATGGACTGGCTGGTGATCTGGCCGCCGAGGAACTGTCACAACCAGGCCTGATTGCTTCGGATCTTCCACGCTTCCTGGGGCCCGCATGGCTTTCGTTGGCAGCGGCATTGAGTCGACGGGAATCGAAGTAAACGGGATTCAGGACGCACCGCAACGCATCGTAGTGATCGATGCGTTTTGGCTAATCTCGCGTGATTGGGACGGTTCGTTCCATTTTTGGTCCGATGCCGAAGCTTTGGCAACGCTGCATTGAATTATCCAGACCAGCGCCACCAACATTCTCACCGCGTAACTCACTCGTCGAGATGAACGTCGCAGTGTATCATTGAGCGATTCGCTTCTGACGTGCTCCAGTTCTGGAATTCTTGAATGTTACCTCCCGAAAATCCGTGGCCGGCCGTGATCGTCCTGTTGTGTGTGGCGATTGGATTTGGCTTGAGCTGGAATAGCTCCAGAAAAAAATCATCTCTGGCAATCGCTTTAATTTCGCTGGGATTGGGAATTGGTTGTTACGCATGGTCCCAACTTGTGGACACGCCTTCCAAGCAGGTGATTAAGAACCTTCACGATCTGGTTCAGGCCTTCGAAAACCAGAACGCCCCCAAAGTCATGAGCTATTTCTCGAAGCAGGCAAATATCCCAGCCAGCATGGAGACCTTAATTGGACAAGTGAAGGTCAAGGACCATCTCCGAATTACCGACGTCTCAGTCACGCTCAAACAGCAGAATTCGCTGGCAATACTGCATTTTCGCGCCAACGGTGGATTTACGTATGGAAGTATGGGAGCTGTCGAGCATTTCCCAACACGATGGGAGCTCGAATGGCAACGCGAAGCCAACGAATGGAAAATTGTCGAGATTCGCCGACTGCATCTAATGAACGGAGCGGTCGTTGGACTGCTGTCTGGCAATTAGAGCCGTCACATCTTCTGGCGTTTGAGTTCGAGAATCGGTTGCAGCAACCGTTTCAAGTTGGCACCGAGAATCAATCGCTTCGACGCTTCCGGAATTTGCGCACCATAGACTTTTGCCAATTGCGAAGCAAAGCTTCTGCCGCCGGCATCACTCCCATAAATAATGCGTTCGGGGCCAAGCTCACGAACCGCCATTTCGACGAATCCATTCACTGGATCGGATCCTGCCAGATCAATGGAAACATTCGGCAGTGCTCGAACGGCGCGAATTCCCAACTCCCAGGTACCGCCCGTGTGGCCGCAGATCAGCGGAACTTTCGGATGTCGCTGGGCCAGCTTGACCAAGTCCAGCGGGGTCGACTCGCCGGGATAATTCGCACCGTCGGTCTTGAACCAGGTGTGCTGGAAAATCACAGCTTTGAGTTCCGCGGCGCGACGGATAATCGGATCGATTGTCTCGGCGTCGCAGCGTTTGGCCACCCACAGTTTGATGCCCACCATCGGACCATTGGCGATGCACCGATCGATCTCTTTCAGGCTGGCCTCAACGTGCTCCGCACTGACATATGCAAATCCAAACGCCCGGTCGCTCCAGTGCTGCAGGGCTTGCAGAACTTCATCATTCTGCTTTTTCAGATCGTCAGGAGTGGGCGTCAGAGAGAAGCTCAGGCCCATGTAGATGCACAGTTTTTCGATACCAAAGCGATCGGCGTACTCTATTAACTGAGTCATCCGTTCTTCAGGCGTTCGACCTGGCACCCCTGACAGATGGCAGTGCAGATCCCAGATCATGTGTGCAGCTCCTAGTGATGCTCGACGTGCGCCACTGCGGCATGGCCATGGCTATCGTGATCATTTCCGTGACCGCTTTCAGCGTGACCTCCGTGCCCATGGTTACCGTGCCCATGCTCTTCAATAACTGGTTCAGCAAACTGGCAGCATCCAGCGAACGCGCCGGACAACTGTGCGGCTCCTGCCAGCAACATCAAACAGTAGAGGCTCGTCACATAAACTGTCTTGCCCACGAAATTGCCGATATGCAAGCCAAACAAGTCGTAACTACCGCTTGCTGGTGGAGCAACAACGCCCCAGACAATGATCCAGACCACGGCGATTAACAACAGGCCAACCCAGCCGCCGCCTTGCGTCAATTGAATTCGGAGTTTCGTCCAATTGACCGCGAAGAGCCAAAAGCACAGCCAGACAATCAGTGGCAGCCAGGGCAGCAGGATTGCTCCCAGCACGACCACCAGGTCCATAATGGCAAATGAGAGCTCAAGCAGAGAATTCAGAAGGTTTTGCATATAATTCAACGCGGGAGAAGTTCAACTCCGGAAAATTCAGTCCAATGGCTGATTCCTGCGACTTCGCACACACTCAAGTGTTCAAACTTAACGACTTCGTGTGTTACAGAGTCGCAGGAAATCTCGCATTGTAAGGTTTGTCGAGTTCCGCCTGGAACTGACGCCCTCTTTGCCGAGAGTGAAACCCTACCACATCATTGCGGATGATTCCAGGGAACGAGCGACTGCGACGCCGAGAAATACAAATTGTCGAACCGGAAACAGCAAGAACCAGGAATTTGCTCGTATGAAAACCGAACGCGACAAGATGCTTGCCGGTGAGCTCTACGATCCCTTGGATGCAGAATTGGTCGCTGCACGGCGGAAAGCGCGCGACTTGTGTCAGGCCTTGAATGATTCCCGGGACGAACAGCAGACGGAACGGGCGCGGATCCTGCGTGAACTGCTGAGTTCCGGATCTGTCGCCGCCTGGATTCAGCCCCCATTTTTCTGTGATTACGGGGTGAATATCACACTTGGGCAGAACGTCTTTTTTAATTTCAATTGTGTGGTTTTGGATGTTGCAGCGGTGCGAATTGAGGACTTCACAAAGTTTGGCCCCTCGGTTCAAATCTACACAGCGACCCATCCGCAAAGTGCAGTTGAGCGACGAAACGGCCTGGAGTTTGCCAAATCGATCGACATTGGTTCGGATGTCTGGGTGGGTGGCGGAGCAATCATCTGTCCCGGAATCACGATTGGCTCAAGGTCGATTATTGGAGCTGGCAGCGTCGTGACCAGAAATATTCCCGAGGGGGTGATCGCAGTCGGAAATCCTTGCCGAGTCATCAGAAAACTCGAAGCAGATGAATGATTTCGCAGGACGGAGGTCGTGGGTGCAGTTGGCTATTGCGGTTTAACCTTGCACTTCCTTGTTTCCCCTTCTCTCTCCGGAGAGATCGTCCAGCTTTAGCTG
>JAQGHT010000307.1 GCA_028291565.1 Planctomycetaceae bacterium
AAGAGTGATGTAAGTTTGAGTTTTCGGGAATGGTCTCGCGAGTTGCTCCGTTGACTATTCCCCCTTGAATTGTTTCTGAGGGTATTCCCGAAAACTCAGCGCGACGGCTGAATTTCAATTAGAAAAACCAGGGAGCTAAACGATGTCAGATCAAGCGACGAGCTGGGGTTGTTGTGACCCGGCCCACTTCCGACGGATGAATCGACGTGGATTTCTGACGGTGGGCGCCGTAGGTGGTGCATCGGCCCTGACCCTGTCGGACATGTTCCGCCTGCAAGAGGCTCGGGGGGAACTGAAGAAGTACGACAAGCATCCTGCTACTGCCAAGTCGCTGATCCATATCTACCTGCCGGGTGGAATGGCCCATCAGGAATCGTTTGACCCGCATCCGTTCGCCCCGATCGAATATCGTGGTGAAATGGGTACCGTTCAGACCAAAATTCCGGGTGCTTTGTTCGGTGACACGCTCAAGCAAACGGCAGACGTTGCTGACAAATTGTGCGTTATCCGCTCTATGACGCACGGCGAAGCGGCCCACGAACGTGGTACGCACAATATGTTTACGGGATATCGGCCCAGTCCGGCGCTACAGTTCCCGAGCATTGGTTCGGTGATCAGTCACGAATATGGTCCCCGTAATAATTTGCCACCTTATGTCTGTATTCCCGGCCAGCCGAATGAATTTGCCGGTACAGGCTATTTGAGCTCCTCATTCGCCCCGTTTAGCTTGGGTTCAGACCCGGCCCAGGGCGGGTTCAAAGTTCGTGACCTCAACCTGCCGAACGGGATCGATGAATCTCGCTTTACGACTCGTCGCAACGTTCTGTCTGCAGTGAATGACTATTTCCAGAAGAAGGAAAAGTCAGACGAACTGTCTGCAATGGACACGTTCTACGATCGCGCTTACAGCCTGGTCAGCTCACCTGCTGCTCGCGAAGCGTTCAACATAGACGCTGAGACAGCAGCCGTTCGCGACGAATACGGTCGCGGGACAGCTGGTGCCCGGATGTTGTTGGCCCGTCGTCTGGTCGGCGCCGGTGTCCGTCTGGTCAACCTGACCTTCGGCGGCTGGGACATGCACACCTCGATCGTTGCCGGTTTCCGGGGCCAGATGCCCGAATTCGACAAGGCCTTCGCGACGTTGATTCGCGATCTGGAGCGTACCGGCCTGCTGAAAGATACGATGGTCATGGTTTCGTCCGAATTCGGACGGACGCCGAAGATCAACCAGACCGCTGGTCGCGACCACTGGCCGAAAGTCTTCAGCGTGGTGCTCGCCGGTGGCGGCATCAAGCCGGGCCTGATTTACGGCTCATCGAACTCGATCGCTTCCGAGCCCGAAGAAAACGCAATTGGTGTGGAAGACTTGTTCACGACCGTCTATCACTGCCTGGGAATTGTCGCCGATCAAGAGTTGATGGCTCCTGGCGATCGTCCGATTGAAATCTGTGACGGCGGAGCAGTCCGAAAAGAACTGCTGGCCTAATTCGAAAGCAACACAGGAACGCCGAGGCGGGATGACGTCCTGCCTCGGCGATTTTCATACGGTTTGATAGTCACAGTACACGGAGTGTACTGTTGGCAAGGCGAGCCGGGCGGCATCTGCCTCCGGTTTCCGGTCTTGAAACAAGCGGGGGCTGATGCGGCCCGCCTTTCCGGAATTTTCTCGCTTTGATAATGCAGGGACGCAACAGAGACTCACCTGGATTTCCCCGTTCTTTCCTTGGTTTGCCGGATTGGCTTCCGGGAAGGGATTCGTTTCGTGAGGCGTTCCATGTTTCGTTCATTGATGACGCTTGCTGTCCTGGCATTAATCGTCCCATCTGCGGTGTCCGCCGCTTCCCCGTCGCTCGGTGGCCTGGCTCCGTTGGGTGGTCAGCGCGGGACTGATATCGAGGTCCTGTTCAATGGAGCACGGCTGGAAGATGCACAGGAAATCCTGTTCTATGAGCCGGGAATTTCTGTAGTCAAACTGGAAGCCGTCAATACAAATCAGGTGAAGGCGACATTGAAGATCGCTCCTGATTGTCAGCTGGGTTCACATCGGCTGCGAATTCGTACTGCCACGGGAATCAGCGACCTGCGCCCGTTTATGGTCGGCAACTTGCCACTGGTCCCGGAAGTTGAACCCAACAGCGATTTTGCCAAGCCGCAAGTCATCGCCATGAACACAACTGTCACCGGCGTTGCCGATAATGAAGATGTCGATTACTTTGTTGTCGATGCGAAGAAGGGTGACCGCATCACAGCCGAAGTCGAAGCCATTCGCCTGGGAATCAGCCTGTTTGATGTTTATGTCGCGATTCTGAATTCGGCTCGGTTCGAGCTTTCGGCCAGCGATGACAACGCTTTGGTCTGGCAAGACGGTATCGCTTCGATTATCGCCCCTGAAGACGGCAAATATATCATTCAGGTTCGAGAAAGCTCCTACGGCGGAAACGGTGCCTGCCAATACCGGGTTCACGTGGGGACCTTCCCGCGCCCACAGGCGACCTTGCCTGCTGGTGGCAAAATCGGTGAGCAAGTCACCTTGAAGTTGCTCGGTGATGTCGCCGGAGATCGTGATCAAGCGGTGACCCTCCCCGGCAGTCCGCTCGATAAGTTCGCGGCCTTCGCACAGGACGACAAAGGCGTCGCTCCTTCGCCGAATTGGTTGCGTGTTTCGGAATATGGCAACGTCATCGAAGCCGAACCGAATGAGACGCATGACAACGCGACCAAGTTCGCCGCTCCCATGGCATTAAATGGGGTCTTGAATCAGCCTGGCGACACCGACAATTTCCGGTTTACTGCCAAGAAGGGCGAAGTTTTCGACGTCCGGGTCCACGCCCGTAGCATTCGCTCACCTTTGGATCCCGTGTTAACCATTCTGGCAGCGGGTGGCGGAGCCCTGGCTGGAAACGATGATAGCGGTGGACCCGACAGTTTCATTCGGTTCACGGCTCCTAATGATGGTGATTTCATCATCAACGTTGGCGACCATTTGAAGAATGGTGGACCGACCTATGCCTATCGCGTCGAATTGACTCCCGTTAAGCCCGCCGTCAGGTTGTCCGTTGCGGAGTTTGTGCAATATGTCCAGCCGACTATTTCCGTACCGAAGGGCAACCGGTTTGCACTGATGATCAATGCCTCACGCATCGATTGCGGTGGTGTGATCAACATTAAAGGTTTGGATCTGCCGCCCGGCATGACAATCGAAACCATTCCGATGCCAGCGAACCTTTCCAGCATCCCCGTCGTGTTTGTCGCCGCCGCGGATGCTCCGCTGGGGGGCAAGTTGGCTGACATTGTCGGTGTGCTCGAAGACGCGGAAAAGAAGCCGATTCTCGAAGGTCACCTGCAACAGGATGTGGTCTTGATTCGTGGTCAGAACCAGACTCCGTTCTGGACGGAAAACCTTTCCCGCCTGGCGGCCGCGGTGACCAACGAGGCGCCATTCTCAATTGAAATCGTCGAACCGAAAGTGCCGCTCGTGCATGACGGCCAGATGTCCTTGAAAGTGGTGGCGAAGCGGAAGGAAGGATTTACCGCCCCGATCAAGATCGACATGTTGTGGCTTCCGCCCGGCATCAACGCCAGCCGCGAAATCTCCATTCCTGAAAAGGCCACCGAAGCCGTAATTCCCATGAACGCGGCCGGGAATGCCCAGGTGGGTGAATGGAAAATCGCCATCCGAGCTTCGGCCACGGTTGGTAATGGTCCAATCGAAATTTGCTCCCCCTTCGCGAACTTGAAAGTCGCCGAACGGTATCTGACATTTGCTTACGAGCAGTCAGCCGTTGAACAGGGCAAAGAGACCGAACTGGTCATTAAGGTGACCAAAGCCAAGGACTACGAAGGCCCTGCCAAAGTGACCTTGATCGGCTTGCCGAACAAAGCCGTCACCGAGCCGATGGATGTGACGAAAGACAAGGCCGAATTGATCTTCAAGATCAAGACGGAAAAAGACACTCCCGCCGGCAACCATCAGAACTTGTTCTGTCAGGTTGTCGTCATGGAAAATGGCGAGCCCATTCTACACGTGCTCGGTGGCGGCAAGTTGCGAGTCGATGTGCCGTTGCCTCCGAAGAAGGATGCTCCCCCGCCAATGCCGGCTCCCGTGCCGGCAGCGGCACCAGTCGTCGCAGCAGCCCCTCCCATGCCGCCTCCAATGAAACGGTTGACTCGATTGGAACAATTGCGTCTGGAGCAGGCTGAACGCGAGAAGGCTGCCAAGGGCGGGAAATAGATCCGATCAATCAGCCGGAGGGCACTAGCCCCCGGTTTTCGGAGCGCCTTTCAGCAAACCGGGGGCTAGTGCCCACTGGCTGATTGAATGCCAGAGAAACAACAGTAGAGCATAGGCCGTGGACCCATCGGGACAAGCCCGGTGGCGTGAGAATTGTTATCAGAATCAGTCGGACGGAGCGGTTCGGAATGCCGCTTCAATTCGAATACTCAGTTCCCGGAAACGCTTCAAGATCGCGTTGTTCGGGAGCGAATTTGTCGGTGAAGGATCCATCCATGAACGTGAGTCGCCTGTTACTCGCGAGTGTCCTGCTCAGCGGGCTGTGTGCTGGTTCAGCACTCGCTCAGGACAACCCCGTCACGGAATTGCGGGTGTTTCCCGCAGACATCAACCTCTCAACCGCGAAAGAC